>NZ_PXYY01000115.1 GCF_003013245.1 Neisseria iguanae | reverse complement strand
TTTCAGAAGGTTTTTTGTATTGGGGGGGAGGGGCTGTTGTGACCGGTTTTGGAAATTTTCTGCGAATTTGCTGTTATTAAAATTAGTTTGTAAAACAGCGGTTTGATGTATTGTATCCGGGGGTGGTGGTTTTTAGGGGTTGACGGATTGTTGTGGGGAGGGGTATAGTTCGGTTTTTCGCTGCTGAGGCGGTGAAGAGACGAACTGATAATTATAGCACGGTTGATTTGGTTTTTCGATGGATTTTCGAAAAAGGGTTGACAGGCTGTTTAAGTGCTGTATAATTCGTTTTCTGCTCTTTAACAAACAGATTACCGATAAGTGTGAGTGCGGCAAGCCTCACACTGCGACAAAAACAGACAAGCTGTAGATTATCTATATATTTGTCGGTTTCTTTGAAGCAGACCAGAAGTTAAAAAAGTTAGAGATTGAACATAAGAGTTTGATCCTGGCTCAGATTGAACGCTGGCGGCATGCTTTACACATGCAAGTCGGACGGCAGCACAGGGAAGCTTGCTTCTTGGGTGGCGAGTGGCGAACGGGTGAGTAACATATCGGAACGTACCGAGTAGAGGGGGATAACTGATCGAAAGATGAGCTAATACCGCATATTCTCTGAGGAGGAAAGCCGGGGACCTTCGGGCCTGGCGCTATTTGAGCGGCCGATATCTGATTAGCTGGTTGGTGGGGTAAAGGCCTACCAAGGCGACGATCAGTAGCGGGTCTGAGAGGATGATCCGCCACACTGGGACTGAGACACGGCCCAGACTCCTACGGGAGGCAGCAGTGGGGAATTTTGGACAATGGGCGCAAGCCTGATCCAGCCATGCCGCGTGTCTGAAGAAGGCCTTCGGGTTGTAAAGGACTTTTGTCAGGGAAGAAAAGCAAGATGCGAATAACATTTTGTGATGACGGTACCTGAAGAATAAGCACCGGCTAACTACGTGCCAGCAGCCGCGGTAATACGTAGGGTGCGAGCGTTAATCGGAATTACTGGGCGTAAAGCGAGCGCAGACGGTTACTTAAGCAAGATGTGAAAGCCCCGGGCTCAACCCGGGAACGGCGTTTTGAACTGGGTGGCTGGAGTGTGTCAGAGGGGGGTAGAATTCCACGTGTAGCAGTGAAATGCGTAGAGATGTGGAGGAATACCGATGGCGAAGGCAGCCCCCTGGGATAACACTGACGTTCATGCTCGAAAGCGTGGGTAGCAAACAGGATTAGATACCCTGGTAGTCCACGCCCTAAACGATGTCAATTGGCTGTTGGGCAACTTGATTGCTTAGTAGCGTAGCTAACGCGTGAAATTGACCGCCTGGGGAGTACGGTCGCAAGATTAAAACTCAAAGGAATTGACGGGGACCCGCACAAGCGGTGGATGATGTGGATTAATTCGATGCAACGCGAAGAACCTTACCTGGTCTTGACATGTACGGAACCTTCCGGAGACGGAGGGGTGCCTTCGGGAGCCGTAACACAGGTGCTGCATGGCTGTCGTCAGCTCGTGTCGTGAGATGTTGGGTTAAGTCCCGCAACGAGCGCAACCCTTGTCATTAGTTGCCATCATTCAGTTGGGCACTCTAATGAGACTGCCGGTGACAAGCCGGAGGAAGGTGGGGATGACGTCAAGTCCTCATGGCCCTTATGACCAGGGCTTCACACGTCATACAATGGTCGGTACAGAGGGTAGCCAAGCCGCGAGGCGGAGCCAATCTCACAAAACCGATCGTAGTCCGGATTGCACTCTGCAACTCGAGTGCATGAAGTCGGAATCGCTAGTAATCGCAGGTCAGCATACTGCGGTGAATACGTTCCCGGGTCTTGTACACACCGCCCGTCACACCATGGGAGTGGGGGATACCAGAAGTAGATAGGGTAACCGTAAGGAGCCCGTTTACCACGGTATGCTTCATGACTGGGGTGAAGTCGTAACAAGGTAGCCGTAGGGGAACCTGCGGCTGGATCACCTCCTTTCTAGAGAAAAGAAGAGGCTTTCCGCATTCACACTTATCGGTAAACTGTATTGAAGATGCAAAAGATATTGGAGAGGGCGGAAGTAAGTTGGATTCTCGAAAATAACGACCTTGGGTTTGTAGCTCAGCTGGTTAGAGCACACGCTTGATAAGCGTGGGGTCGGAGGTTCAAGTCCTCCCGGACCCACCATAACTCATACTGGGGGCATAGCTCAGTTGGTAGAGCACCTGCTTTGCAAGCAGGGGGTCATCGGTTCGATCCCGTTTGCCTCCACCACACTTCCCAAATCAAAGTCAGTTGTCAGGAGTCAAAAAAGAGTGTGCAGCAGCGTTGCGTTGGTTTTTTGTTAGGCCGGCGAAAAATTTTGACTTAAAAAAGAAGGCTGAAATAATAGCCAGCTCATTTTGATTTGCGAAGACAATAGTAATATTGAAAAGCATCGATCTTTAACAAATTGGAAAGCCGAATCAACAAACAAAGACAATGTTGGTTTACTGTGACAATTAGCTATTTATAAATAGTTAATTGCTGCCAAGAAGTAAACCAAAGTATTTGGGTGATGATTGTATCGACTTAACCCTGAAACACAAAAGGCAGGGTTAGGACACAACAAAGCAGTAAGCTTTATCAAAGTAAGAACATCTAGTTCCACTACTTGTCAACGGTAGTGAGAATTAAGTCAAAGAGGTTGTTGAAATGATAGGGTCAAGTGAATAAGTGCATCAGGTGGATGCCTTGGCGATGATAGGCGACGAAGGACGTGTAAGCCTGCGAAAAGCGTGGGGGAGCTGGCATAAAGCATTGATCCCGCGATGTCCGAATGGGGAAACCCACTGCATACTGTGCAGTATCCCAAACCGAATCCATAGGTTTGGAGAAGCGAACCCGGAGAACTGAACCATCTAAGTACCCGGAGGAAAAGAAATCAACCGAGATTCCGCAAGTAGTGGCGAGCGAACGCGGAAGAGCCTGTACGTAATAGTTGTTGAGATAGAAGAACAAGCTGGGAAGCTTGACCATAGTGGGTGACAGTCCCGTATTCGAAATCTGATCAATGGTACTAAGCGTACGATAAGTAGGGCGGGACACGTGAAATCCTGTCTGAATATGGGGGGACCATCCTCCAAGGCTAAATACTCATCATCGACCGATAGTGAACCAGTACCGTGAGGGAAAGGCGAAAAGAACCCCGGGAGGGGAGTGAAACAGAACCTGAAACCTGATGCATACAAACAGTGGGAGCCTCTTATATGGGGTGACTGCGTACCTTTTGTATAATGGGTCAACGACTTACGTTCAGTAGCGAGCTTAACCGGATAGGGGAGGCGTAGGGAAACCGAGTCTTAATAGGGCGACTAGTTGCTGGGCGTAGACCCGAAACCGAGTGATCTATCCATGGCCAGGATGAAGGTGCGGTAACACGCACTGGAGGTCCGAACCCACGCATGTTGCAAAATGCGGGGATGAGCTGTGGATAGGGGTGAAAGGCTAAACAAACTCGGAGATAGCTGGTTCTCCCCGAAAACTATTTAGGTAGTGCCTCGAGTAAGAGACTGATGGGGGTAAAGCACTGTTATGGCTAGGGGGTTATTGCAACTTACCAACCCATGGCAAACTAAGAATACCATCAAGTTGCTCCTCGGGAGACAGACAGCGGGTGCTAACGTCCGTTGTCAAGAGGGAAACAACCCAGACCGCCAGCTAAGGTCCCAAATGATAGATTAAGTGGTAAACGAAGTGGGAAGGCCCAGACAGCCAGGATGTTGGCTTAGAAGCAGCCATCATTTAAAGAAAGCGTAATAGCTCACTGGTCGAGTCGTCCTGCGCGGAAGATGTAACGGGGCTCAAATCTATAACCGAAGCTGCGGATACGTGTTTACACGTATGGTAGGGGAGCGTTCTGTAGGCCGAAGAAGGTACATTGGGAAGTGTGCTGGAGGTATCAGAAGTGCGAATGTTGACATGAGTAGCGATAAAGCGGGTGAAAAGCCCGCTCGCCGAAAGCCCAAGGTTTCCTACGCAACGTTCATCGGCGTAGGGTGAGTCGGCCCCTAAGGCGAGGCAGAAATGCGTAGTCGATGGGAAACGGGTTAATATTCCCGTACTTTGATTTAGTGCGATGTGGGGACGGAGAAGGTTATGTCAGCGGCCTGTTGGAATAGGCCGTTCAAGCCGGTAGGTGGAAAGTTTAGGCAAATCCGGACTTTCATAACACCGAGAAGCGATAACGAGTGTCTACGGACATGAAGTGACAGATACCACGCTTCCAGGAAAAGCCACTAAGCTTCAGCTAAATCAGAACCGTACCGCAAACCGACACAGGTGGGCAGGATGAGAATTCTAAGGCGCTTGAGAGAACTCAGGAGAAGGAACTCGGCAAATTGATACCGTAACTTCGGGAGAAGGTATGCCCTTCGATGTGAAAGACTTGCTCTGTAAGCATTGGAGGGTCGCAGAGAATAGGTGGCTGCGACTGTTTATTAAAAACACAGCACTCTGCTAACACGAAAGTGGACGTATAGGGTGTGACGCCTGCCCGGTGCTGGAAGGTTAATTGAAGATGTGCAAGCATCGGATCGAAGCCCCAGTAAACGGCGGCCGTAACTATAACGGTCCTAAGGTAGCGAAATTCCTTGTCGGGTAAGTTCCGACCCGCACGAATGGCGTAACGATGGCCACACTGTCTCCTCCTGAGACTCAGCGAAGTTGAAGTGGTTGTGAAGATGCAATCTACCCGCTGCTAGACGGAAAGACCCCGTGAACCTTTACTGTAGCTTTGCATTGGACTTTGAAGTCACTTGTGTAGGATAGGTGGGAGGCTTGGAAGCAGAGACGCCAGTTTCTGTGGAGCCGTCCTTGAAATACCACCCTGGTGACTTTGAGGTTCTAACCCAGGCCCGTAATCCGGGTCGGGGACCGTGCATGGTAGGCAGTTTGACTGGGGCGGTCTCCTCCCAAAGCGTAACGGAGGAGTTCGAAGGTTACCTAGGTCCGGTCGGAAATCGGACTGATAGTGCAATGGCAAAAGGTAGCTTGACTGCGAGACCGACAAGTCGAGCAGGTGCGAAAGCAGGACATAGTGATCCGGTGGTTCTGAATGGAAGGGCCATCGCTCAACGGATAAAAGGTACTCCGGGGATAACAGGCTGATTCCGCCCAAGAGTTCATATCGACGGCGGAGTTTGGCACCTCGATGTCGGCTCATCACATCCTGGGGCTGTAGTCGGTCCCAAGGGTATGGCTGTTCGCCATTTAAAGTGGTACGTGAGCTGGGTTTAAAACGTCGTGAGACAGTTTGGTCCCTATCTGCAGTGGGCGTTGGAAGTTTGACGGGGGCTGCTCCTAGTACGAGAGGACCGGAGTGGACGAACCTCTGGTGTACCGGTTGTCACGCCAGTGGCATAGCCGGGTAGCTAAGTTCGGAAGAGATAAGCGCTGAAAGCATCTAAGCGCGAAACTCGCCCGAAGATGAGACTTCCCTTGCGGTTTAACCGCACTGAAGAGCCGTTCGAGACCAGGACGTTGATAGGTCGGGTGTGGAAGCGCAGTAATGCGTGAAGCTGACCGATACTAATTGCTCGTGAGGCTTGACTCTATCATTTGAAGAACTTCGAAGGGTAAAGCTTACTGGTGATTCAGTCATCACTAATAAAGTTGGTTAAAGAATAAATAAGTGCGGGAAACCGCATAAAGGCTTTCCGATTTGTACCGTTTAAGTTTGGCGGCCATAGCGAGTTGGTCCCACGCCTTCCCATCCCGAACAGGACCGTGAAACGACTCAGCGCCGATGATAGTGTGGTTCTTCCATGTGAAAGTAGGTCACTGCCAAACACCCATTCTGAAGCCTCCGGCGATTTGCCGGAGGCTTCTTTGCGTCTTGGGGGCATTTATTGAGGAATATAAAACCCTGAGGAAGGAACAAACCAACATGTAAGAAGCTTTTTTATTCGACATTGGGTGTGATGATTGCTGAAATCGGTGATGAAACCCAACTTCTTGCATTATTTCTCGTAACTAGATTTTCTCAAAAGAATACCATTGTTTTCGGTATTTTTGTTGCAACGCTATTGAATCACACATTGTCTGCTGTAATTGGCATATGGCTAGTGCAGTATATTTCGCCTGAATTGATGAAATGGATTGTGGGGATGAAATGGATTGTGGGGTTGAGCTTTATTGCGGTGGGGTTGTGGCTGCTACTTCCGGATAAAGATGAAAATCCGGATAGCCGATGGCTGTAGTATGGCGCATTTGGTGCAACAGTACTTTTGTTTTTCATGGCAGAAGTTGGTGACAAAACCCAAATTGCGACTGTTTTGCTGGTGGCTAAGTACCAAGAGATGCTTTGTGTAATATACGGCAGCGTGCTGGGCTTAATGTTGGCCAATATGCCGGTGGTGTATTTAGGGCGGATATTGATAAAAAAGATTCCGGCCAAAGTGGTTCGAGTATCCGCGTGTATTTTATTTTGTGTATTAATTGACATTGAATGAGCAGGCAGCTTCAGAGCTGGCGCAACAATTTGTTGCTAAGACCATGCGTAAAACTTATGTGGCACTCGCAGTGAGTATAAGCCATCAAAAAAAGCAAGGTTGGGTTAAGCGGGTATAGGAAAAGCCCATCGGAGTTGATGTGTGATATGGCGAACGCTGTCATGACGCCATTTTAAAGCTATAGTATGGCCTTCTATTTACGCTTAATTTGTGTTGCAACAAACCTAAAACTCTAAATCCAGCTTGAAAGAATTTAGCGGAATTTTCCATGAGCAGCTTCATTCCACCAACAAGCCCAAATCATGATGGCCAAGCACACCGACAGCGCTCTTTTCATCAAACCCAACCAAATACTTG
>NZ_PXYY01000114.1 GCF_003013245.1 Neisseria iguanae | reverse complement strand
ATTTTTGCTCTAAGGTCGGTTGTGTGCGGCTGATATGCAATCTTTCTTGTCGGGAAAGGCAGTATGCTGCCGCATACTGACCTTTTTCTGTTATCAAAAGTTGTACTTGCTATGCGAATCTGCGGGCCTCTTATTTCCGTTTTATTTAAACCATTTTTTCAAAGCCGGAATACGCGACAACACCATAAAATCCAAAACCGCAATCACCAAAATCGCGATGACGGCGGTAGGGAAGAGCAACGCTACCAGTAACAGCGGGAAGGCCATTGCCCACCAAACAGGTAATTCTGCTTTGTTTGATGGCGGATTCAAGCCCACGGCGTGGTTCGGGCGGCGTTTCCACCACATCACAAAGCCGCTCACGCACATCAAAATCACCGTCAGGCAAAACACAATGTTGGCCGCCACGCTCCACCAGCCCAGCGTACCCATGTGAAGCGCGATGCTGACGGCCATGAATTTGCCAAACGCATTGTAATCATCGTAGCGGATATCGGCCAACTGCTTGCCGCTGTATTGGTCAAGGTGTACAGTGCGGTCGATAAACGGACTATTGGCATCGTAGCTCATTGAATCTTGCGACAGCGTCCAGACGCCTTTTTCGCCTTGTGGCAGATTCAGTTGATAGCGGCCTTGAAAACCGATTTCGCGCGCGTAACGGTCAACCGTTTCCAGCGTTATCGGTTCGGCAGGATTAATGCCGTCTTTGCCTAAAGTCGTGCCTGATTGCGGCATGGGAGTCAGCTCCAATACCCAAGGGACTTCTTTGGTTTTGCCGTCGTTGAGCAATTGGCCGTAGTTCGCCATATCAGATTCGGGATTGGGCGCCACGCCCCATTTGCCTGCCGGAAATTGGCTCCAAGCCTGCACGGCCTTCCCACCCCAAATACCCGCCCATGCAATGCCAGATAAGCAAAACAACAATAAAACCAGCGAAATCCATGCGCCGGCTGCGCCGTGAATGCTGCGCCAAGCCGAGCGGCCGGAAGTGATTTTCGGTAACAGCATATTTTTCAGACTGCCTTGTTTGCGCCACCACAAATAAATGCCGGTAATAATCAGCAAAATGGTCAAAGAAGCGGCGGTTTCCAATAAATAATCGCCAAACTTGCCCAGTAGGATATCGCTGTGGATTTCGTCCATCAAATGATACCAATCCTGATGGCGCGGAAACACTTTGATCGGCTGCGCCGTGTAAGGATCAATCGCCACCATCATCGCCTTGCCGTCATCGTTGACACGAAACACTGCCACCATATCGTCAGCACGCGGCGCGATGTATTGCACCACGGAAGCCGTTTCAGATCGTAACGCACCGCGCGCCGCTTCGGCTTGCTCCGATAAAGGCCGGACAACCGTTTGCGGCGTAACGTGAATCCGTTCGCCGTCGCGGCCGCTGATGTTGGCAAACAGCAGCATGGCCAAGCCGGTGGCGGCCAGCAAAATTAGGAAAGGCGCGACAAAAAATCCTGCATAAAAATGCCATCGCCATACTGTCAGATAACGGCGGTTGGCCTGTTGCGCTGCTTGGGGCGCAGATGGGGTAGGGGTCATATGATTTTCCGAATAGATTAAAAAGCCACTATTATATATAGTGACTGCCTTTTTTTAAATAAATACAGTATCCATAAAAATGCGAATGAATCTGATATAAGGCAAATTTATGATTCGATATGGCGGCATCAAGCGATGTCTCAGAATATATGTCCTTATTTCAAAATGAATTTGGCATGAATACTGAAATTCCGTATTTTATGGAAAAAGCCGTCTGAAAATAAACCGCAACAAAGTTTCAGACAGCCTTATAATTCATCATCAACTTTTTATCTGCTTGAACCAACGCCATGTTTTATCTTTATCAATCCAACCGCCTTGAATCGCTCGCTGCCTTGTTCGGCCGGATTCAGCAGCTCCATCCCTTGAAACACGCGCTGACGGCGGAAGAAATCGTTGTCCAAAGCCAGGGCATGCGCCGTTATTTGAGCAGCTATTTAGCGAAAGAGCTGGGCGTGGCGGCAAATTTGAGATTCAGCCTGCCTGCCGGTTTGACATGGCGGCTGATGCGCGAGCTGATTCCCGATGTGCCTGCGCTCAGCCCGTTTTCACCTGAATTGATGCGCTGGCGTTTGTTGGCATTGTTCCGCAGTGAAGCATTTCAGGCTGCCTCAGAATTTGAAACCGTGCGCGACAAGCTGCAAAGTTATTTACGCAGCAGCAAATCGGCAGATTATTATTTGGCCGGACAACTGGCAGATATTTTTGACCAATATTTGGTATACCGCCCGCAATGGATTGATGCGTGGCAGGCAGGCAAATTGCTGGATTTGGGTGAAGACGAAATCTGGCAGGCGCAATTATGGCGTTTTCTCGACGACGGCAGACAAACCGCCCCGCACCGTGTGGCCTTGTGGGAAACCTTGCTGGCCAATTTATCGTCACAAAACCTGCCCGAACGCTTTTTCGTGTTCGGTATTTCCACCATGGCGCCGATGTATTTGCAGCTTTTGCAGGCCATTTCTGAGCATTGCGATGTGTTTGTCTTTGCGCTCAATCCGAGCGAACAGCATTGGGGCAATGTGATTGAGGCGGCGAAGATTTTAAAAAGCGATGACGATGTCGATTTGAGTCAAACCGGCCATCCGCTGTTGGCTTCGTTGGGTAAGCAGGGACGCGATTTTTTTGATTTTCTGTCGGAAACCGAAATGGAAACGCCGGTGTACGAAACCGAAGACAGCGGTGAACCGACCTTGCTGCACTGCTTGCAAAACGACATTCAAACGCTCTCACTGCCGCGCCACAGGCAGGCTGCGCACGCCGAAGACGGAGATGCGCTGCTTTCAGACGGCTCCATCCGTGTGGTATCGGCACACAGCCCCTTGCGCGAACTGCAAATTCTGAAAGACCAACTGCTGCATATTCTGCACGGACATCCCGACTGGCAGCCGCACGATATTGCCGTATTGATGCCGGATATCGAGCCGTACAGCCCGTTTATCGAAGCCGTGTTCGGCCGTGCGGCAGACGGTACGCAAGCCCTGCCGTATTCTGTTTCCGATGTGAAACTCAGCCGCCGCCAGCCGTTTTTTTACGCGCTGAAGCAGGTGTTGGATTTATTGGAAAGCCGTTTCGAAGTCGATAAAGTTTTGCCGCTGCTCGACAGCAGCTTGGTGCAAAACCGCTTTGAACTCAGTCCCGACGATTTGCCGCTGTTGCACGATACCATCGCCGGACTCAACGTGCATTGGGGATTAGATGAACACATGCGTGGCGCGGCCGATAATTTATTTACGTGGCAACAGGCTTTGTCGCGCATGGTTCTTGGCTGGATGCTGCCCGAAGGCGGTGACGGCATGTGGCAAAACGTCAGCGCGTGGCATAGCGATGTCAACCAGCTTGCCGTGTTCAGCCGCTTTACCGCCTTTATGCAGACCTTGGCCGACACCGCGCAAACATGGCAAACTGCCGCCACGGCGGACGAATGGATTGAACGCGTGCGTCGGTTGCGCGACGGCCTGTTTGCCTTGGGCGATGACGACCAATACGCTGCGCAGCAATTCGAGCAAGCCTTGGTGAAATGGCAGGAAGAAGTTGAATTATCAGGATTTTCAGACGGCCTGTTGCCGCAGCACACCGTTATCCGCCATATCAGCCGCTTTTTGAGCAGCGAGAGCCAAGCCGGATTTTTGCGCGGCGGCATTACCTTTTGCAGCATGGTACCGATGCGCAGCTTGCCGTTTAAAGTGTTGTGTTTATTAGGTTTGAATGATGGCGATTTTCCGCGCAACACCAAACCTGCCGTGTTCGACCTGATTGCCAAACATCCGCAAAAAGGCGACCGCGCCCGCCGCGACGACGACCGTTATCTCTTTCTCGAAGCCATCATCAGCGCGCGTGAGATTCTATATTTGTCGTATATCGGCCGCAGTATTGTCAATGATGCCGAGCTTGCCCCGTCGGCCTTATTGAGCGGACTCATCGATACCGTTGCTGAAATGACCGGACGGCGCAGCAAAGATTTGCTGGCAAACTGGGTACGCCAACATCCGCTGCAAGCCTTCTCAACGCGCTATTTCCAGCCGCAGCAAGATTCAAGCAAGCTTATCAGCACGCGCCGCGATTACGCCCAAGCCTTGAATGATGCGGCATACAGGCCGTCTGAAAAGATGACGCCGTTTTTCATTCAACCCTTGGGTAGGGAAGGCGAGCCGCAGGCCATTGTCACGCAAAACGAATTCATCGGCTTTTGGAAGAATCCCGTCAAAGCATGGTTGCGCAACGCTTTGGGTTGGCGCGAACCGTACCGCGATGAAGCATGGGAATCCGCCGAGCCGTTTGAGCCGGAGCAGGACGAAAAAATCGCCGATGCCTATCTGGAAGCGCGGCGGCAGCGGCAGGATTTTGCCGCCGTCGAAACCAAGCTCAACGCTGAAAGCCTGTTGCCTGCCGGTGAATTGGGCGGCTTGTGGCAGCAGCGTTTTCAAGCCGCCGCCAAGCAGATTGACCAAGATTTGCTCGAAAGCCCGAAAGTGCCGCCGTCTGCCTACGAATTGGCGTTCAACAAGCAAACTTTAATCGGCAGCTTGAATCATGTGTATCAATGCGGCCAAATCGTGTTCCGCAATAAAAAGCCCAACGCCCCCGAGCGCATTGCCTTGCTGCTGGAGCATATCTTATTTAATGCCGTGAGGCCGTCTGAAAGCGAAAGCGGCCTGACGTATCGGGTATCGGGCGAAGAAACGGTGGTTTATCCCGAAATCGACCGCCAAACCGCGCATCAAATCCTGCAAACATGGCTGGAATACTATAACATCGGCCAAAGTCGGCCTTTGCCGTTTTTCGCCAAAACCAGCTTGGCAGCTGCTGAAGCCTATGCTAAAAAGCAGGACTGGGAACAGGCGAAAAAGGCAGCTGCTGAAAAATATTACGATAAAAAAGGCCATATGGGACAATGCAGTTACACCGAAGTGGCCTTGGTGTTCGGCCGTGACGGCGAATCACCGATTGATACTCCCTTGTTTGAAAACCTGATTATTGATTTATTGGTGCCGTTGTTTGCGGTGACAGCGGTGCAGAAGGAAAATGCATAGGGTGTGCATTGATGTGCAAGCAGTCGGGTTTGAAAAAATCTGGCTGTTTCCCGGATCTTTCAAACCGTGTCGGCGGATTACCCATCCTGCGCGATGATGGCTGCCAAACAATAATCTGAGGCCGTCCGGAAAACTGGAAACCAGCTTTCAGACGGCTTTTATTGTGTAAAACCGATTGGAAAAACTGCTTAAAAATTGTACAATCAGAGCCTTTTCAACCATGGCGGCCAACATGCAAATAGGCGTATATTCTATCGATACCCCCCTCGCCCTCGCCCCCATGGCAGGTATTACCGACAAGCCTTTCCGCCGTTTGTGCCGCGAATTCGGCGCAGGGTGGGCGGTTTGTGAAATGGTGGCCAGTGATCCCCGGTTGCGCCACAGGAAAAAAACCTTGTACCGCAGCGATTTTTCCGGCGAAAACGGTACGGTGGCGGTGCAGATTCTCGGCAACGTGCCGCAGGAGATGGCCGAAGCCGCGCGTTATAATGTTGAGCTTGGCGCGCAAGTGATTGATATCAATATGGGTTGTCCGGCAAAGAAAGTCTGTAATGTATTGGCGGGCAGCGCGTTGTTGCAAGACGAGAAGCTGGTGGCCGGGATTTTGCAGTCGGTGGTGAAAGCAGTAAATGTGCCCGTGACCTTGAAAACACGTTTGGGCTGGCACGACGGACATCAAAACCTGCCCGCCATCGCACACATTGCCGAAGATTGCGGCATTGCCGCGCTGGCGGTACACGGCCGCACGCGCACACAGATGTATCAGGGCGAAGCGCGTTACGAACTGATTGCCGAAGTCAAAAGCCGTCTGAACATTCCGTTATGGGTCAACGGCGACATCACTTCGCCGCAAAAAGCCGCCGCAGTATTGAAGCAAACCGGAGCCGACGGTGTGATGATTGGCCGCGGCGCACAAGGGCAGCCGTGGCTGTTTCGCGATTTGCAACATTTCACCGAACACGGTACGCTGCCTGAAGCCTTGCCGCTCAAGCAATGCAGTGATACCGTGCTTGCCCACATCCGCGCCGTACACGAATTTTACGGCGAACAAAGCGGCCTGAGAACCGCCCGCAAACACATCGGCTGGTATCTTGATGCCATGCCTGAAGGAATCGAAACCCGCCGGGAAATCAACCGTTTGAATTCCGCCGCCGCACAATATGACGCGCTGGCTGCTTATTTGGACAAACTGCCCGAGTATACGGATGCATGGGCGTGTGCTTACCGCTGATTATCGTGGTGTGATTTTCGGGGAAGATTCAGATGGGTGAAGCCCAACGGCCATCCTCACCCTAGCCCCCTCCCGTCGGACAGGCAAAGGGACGGTTCGCCAGATTCAGCAATGGTCAGGTGAAATAAAGTTTGGGGGCTGTATTAGACTGGCAGTTGTGTTACCCATTCGAAAATGAAGATAACACACTGTAAATTATCTGAAAAAGTACAAAAAAAACAACTTGGGTTTTTGTACCCGGAGTTACTGCCCGTCCGGCTGCCGGTTTATTGGATATCCACCCCAATGCAGCAGCGTTGTTTACCGTAAAACCCGTCAGGTTGTTGCCTGCCATTTAACGCTTCAAGCAGATAAAGTTTTTGATGGTTCCGTCGGACTTGATAAAAGTTATTTTGGCGGGCTGCGCAAAGGCAAACAGGATTGCGAAAGCAGCGGGTAAAGCCGCTCCGTATCCGGTATTTTGAAACGGCAGGGTGAGGTACCGTTGTTGCAGAAAACACCGGGAAAGATACGTCACTGCCTGTTATTAAACG
>NZ_PXYY01000113.1 GCF_003013245.1 Neisseria iguanae | reverse complement strand
GCTTAAAAACAAAACCGATGCTGCAGGCGCAATTCACAACGGCAAACTGCTCAACCGGGTTGGGTCTTTGCTATTGCCGGAATTACCTCAAAACAGTGCGGCCGTGACGGATAATGCCGCGTTTCATGAAAGAGCTGATATTCAAGATTTAATTGAAGGTACAGGTCATACGATTTTTTGGTTACCGCCTTATCGTCCTGACTTTAACCCTGTTGAAAAATATTGGGCTCGGATTAAGAAAATACGTCAGGATTGGCGGCTTGACTGCATAGATACCCTTTTCTTTTACTTTATGCGGATTTGTACTGTTTTTTAATTTCTTTGACTCTACTGTTTCATGGCCGGTAAATTGGATATGGCCAACCGCTCCATTGAGTTGGTTGAGAAATGCCATGACGCCGAAACTGCTACTGAGATAAGTTGTATCCATCACGACATCGGCAACGGTTTGCGGGTTGCTTGACGGCAATCGGTGCCAGTCTGATTTTACGGCGGTTCTTCATTGCACCGATAACCTCGAACCGGCTCCTGATGAGTTTCTTTGCCGTGAATTTATTGGTGCGCAAACTGCTCGGGAGAGGAGGCTTTGGGGTAGGAATGGGCTTGTTACAACGAGAGCATTTATATCTTTGCTGTTTTTACGACCGTACTGATTATGCCGTTTTGATGGTAAAAAGGACATTTTTTATAAATATTGGCAAAAATCGCTAAAAGCCTTATATGATAAGCATTTTAGCGATTTTTACCAACCTAAAATGTCCATATAGGCTAAATTGAAACAATTTATTTTTAGAGGAACTACATGAATGACTAATGAGTGTTAAATAAAGTAAATATGCTACCGTTCAACTCACTAAATTAAACGATACTCTTTTTACTTTATTCTTTACCCATGCTCAGAAATACAAATAAGTTATTATTTTTTATATATTTAAAATATTTTTTTGTGCCTATGTTCCTGATATTTCTTCATCGTAATAAAACTATCGTATAATTATATCCTTTCACGACAAACCTTTTTTGTTTGAAACGACTCTTAAAAACGCTTATGATTGTGTTCGTTACCTACATACAGAGCCTACAAGAACCAGTTTGGCACTGTTTTTTTAGTAAAACGTACTGAAATAGCAATCACACAGGCATTATTGAACAGCCCGTTCAAATGCCGTGTAAGATGAATTTCCTATCAATCACATGAGAAAAATCATGAAAAATATTACTATTCAAAAATTTGCTGATAAAACCGCCAAAATCGGTATTGTCGGCTTGGGTTATGTTGGTCTGCCGCTGATGCTGCGTTATGTCGATATTGGTTATCAAGTATTGGGCTTCGATATTGATGAAACCAAAGTCAGCAAATTGAACAAAGGTGAAAGCTACATTGAGCATATCCCTTCTGAGAAAATTGCTGTCGCGAGCCAATCCTTATTTGAAGCCACCACTGATTTTTCACGCATTGGCGAAGTAGAAGCCGTTATCTTGTGCGTACCGACACCATTGAACAAATACCGCGAACCGGACATGAGCTACGTTATCGACACCACCGATGCTGTGAAACCTTACTTGCGCGAAGGTCAGGTATTATCTTTGGAGTCGACTACTTACCCTGGTACAACCGAAGAAGAATTGTTGCCACGCGTAGAAGAAGGCGGTCTGAAAGTCGGTGAAAACGTGTTCTTGGTTTACTCTCCAGAGCGTGAAGATCCGGGTAACCCTAACTTTGAAACCCGCACGATTCCTAAAGTTATCGGTGGCCATACCTCTGCCTGCTTGGAAGTAGGTAAAGCCTTGTACGAACCCGCCATTGACAAAGTCGTGCCTGTCAGCTCAACCAAAGCTGCCGAACTGACCAAACTACTGGAAAATATCCACCGTGCCGTCAACATCGGCTTGGTGAACGAAATGAAGATTGTTGCCGATAAAATGGATATCGATATTCATGAAGTGATTGCTGCTGCGGCAACTAAACCTTTCGGCTTCGTTGCTTATTATCCAGGTCCGGGTTTGGGCGGCCACTGTATTCCGATTGATCCATTCTACCTGACATGGAAAGCACGCGAATACGGTGTGAATACCCGCTTTATCGAATTGGCTGGCGAAGTAAACTCATATATGCCTGACTATGTTATCGAAAAAGTCAGCTTGGGTTTGAACGAACACAACCGTTCCATTAAAGATAGCAAAATCCTGATTTTGGGTATTGCTTACAAGAAAAACATTGATGATATGCGTGAAAGCCCTTCCGTAGAAGTGATGGATCGCTTGGCGAAGTTGGGCGCCAATGTTTTTTACTCTGATCCGCATGTGCCTGAATTCCCACATATTCCGGGACATCACTACTTCGATCTGAAGAGCGAAACCTTGACGCCTGAAAACATCGCTCAATTCGACTGTGTGGTGTTGACAACGGATCATGATAAATTTGATTACGAAATGATTACCGAACATGCGAAATTAATCGTGGATACCCGTGGTAAATTTCCGGTTAATAATCCTAAAGTCATCAAAGCATAATCGTAAAATAAACCGGCTGGCTGGCCAAGCCGGTCGGCTTTCTTGGCGTCGTTGGCAGCTCAGATATGCCAAAAAAGCTTTCCCTAAAAAGAATATCAAAAAATGGTCGGTTGGCCTCAAATATATTACCTAAACACTCACTTTAACTGTCCAATAGGCCGTCTGAAACGAATATATGAATGCACGAAAATTTTTAGGTTACGCGCTCGGTCCCATCGGCAGCGCGGCTTTCGGACTGATTTCCCTACCTCTGATTTCGTGGTATTTTCCGGCAGAAGACATTGGGCGTATTGTTTTATTACAAACTATTGCAAGTTTAACCGTTTTGATTTTGGGACTCGGACTAGATCAAGCATATATCCGCGAATATTACGTAGCGGAAAATAAAGCAGCCTTATTCAAGTCATTCAGCCTATCTCCTTTGATTTTGGTCATAACAGGAAGCCTGTTAGTCGCCTTTTGGAATATAGCATGGCCGTCTGAAATTATTTTTACCCTAAACAATAAGACACTAGGTGCTCTATTTTTATTATTTTTAACAACTACCCTGTTTACCCGTTTTCTTGCATTAATTTTGCGTATGCAGGAAAATGCATTGGCTTTTTCTTTCAGCCAACTTACACCAAAATTTTTAATTTTAGTGTTTGTATTAAGCTATATTGCATTTGGATTTCCCACTGACACAATCAGCTTAGTTTTTGCTTATACCGCGGCCCAAGTATTAACTGTTGCATTATTGCTGTATCAAACCAGAAATGAACTTCTCGCTGCCATGAAAGCCGATTGGTCAGCTGAAATGCATACTTTGGGCTTGCATTATGGCTTACCTTTGGCTTTCGGAAATCTGGCTTATTGGGGGTTTACTTCTATTGACCGTTTCGCATTGAAACAAATAGCCAACTGGGAACAAGTAGGTATTTATTCAATGGCCATTAACTTTAGTGCCATTGCATTGATTTTCCAAAGCATTTTTTCAACCATTTGGGCACCTTTAGTTTTTAAATGGGTAAAAGAAAATACCAATCTGGATAAGATTGGAAACATCACGCTATCTATGACAGCATTAATCAGCACAATTATTTGTTTAGTTGGCATTTTTTCACCGGTTGTTACTTGGTTTCTGCCCGAAAAATATGCGCCCGTCCAATTTATACTGTTGTCGAGCATGCTTTTCCCGTTATTTTATACATTAACCGAAGTAAGTGGCATCGGATTAAATGTCATTAAAAGAACATGGCTGATTACACTTGTTAACATTATTGCCTTTATCATTAATTTTAGCCTATTATATTTCTTGATTCCTCACGCAGGCGCACAAGGCGCAGCCATGGCAGGTGCTGTTTCATTTTGGGTCTTTTTTATTATTAAGTCGGAGCTATCCTCCCGATTATGGAAAAGTTTACCGCGCTTGAAAATTTATACCCAAGCAACATTTTGTCTGCTGATATGCCTGATTTATACCTACTGGGGAACAGAGCAAAATTATCCGATTTTTGCTGTATTTTGGTTGATCGGACTACTTCTGCTCGGTTGGAAACATCAATCACAGTTACAAAATGGCATGCAAGTAATTAAAAGCCGTCTGAAAAAATAAGATTCACTTTCGAAAAATACATAATGCATATGCTGATTATTCCTTCTTGGCATCCGGAAACATCTAATAACATTAACGGCGTTTTCTTCCGTTTACAAACACAATCATTAGCACGTATCGGCAACAAAGTAGGTGAGAGGGAGGAGCATTGTACCTATTTCCCGTTCACTGCGGACACAGGCCAAGAAAACACTACCAGCTTAATAGGGAAAAATTATGAAGATAAAACGTATTAATATTTATAGTGTTGTTCTCTATTTAATGTTATTAGGCTACATGCTCGGCCCGACACTCTCATCTAAATTGGGAATCCCACGTATTGATAACCTTTTAACCATATTATTTATTGCATTTGGCTTTTTAGTTTTATTTTTAGAAAACAAAAGAGTTCCCCGTAATATTTATATGATGTTGCTGTCACTTGCCGCATTAAGTCTCTGGCCCGGTATTCATTTCCTGATTTCAGATCTTACGCCGACGCAATTTATAGATATTATTTTTTTCATGGGATTGCCGGCTTTTTTCTATATTTTTTATCAAGTTTTGATCAGAGATGAAGAACCATTAGGCAGAATCCAAAAATTCTTAACTATTTTTGTACTCTATGTTGTTGTCCCTCCCTTTATCGAACTGGCAACCGGCATCCAATTCGTTAGTGCAAGTGAGGAGCTGGCACTTGAAGCAGGTTCCTTAAAAGGATTATTTTTCAATCCCAATAACCTTGCTACTTGTGCAGTATGTATCGCACCTGCGATTTTGTTCTTCTTCCAACTGGAAGGGAAATCGGTAAAAGAACGTTTATACGGATGGATATTATTCTTCACGCTCGGATTAGTTATTTTTGCCAGTGTTTCTCGAGCCGCTATCGCCTGTTATTTATTAATTTTATTTGTTTATATTGTGTATCAAAAAAATAGATTGATTACCGTCGGCGCAACAGCGTTAATGTTATTGATTTTATCCCTAATTCCTTCGAGCATCATCCAAGAATTTTTATTATCATTAGACGGTAACCAATTTTTAGAACGCTTTTCATCAAGGGTTTATTTATTTTTATACGACTTAGGTAATGACAACTCAGCATCTTACCGACGAGAAATTTACAATTATTTTTGGCAAAATCCACCTTTCTTATTAACTGGATACGGATCTAAAAACTTTAAGGAATATTTTGGCGGCCATTTAAGTAACAGCTTAGGGTTTGAAAATCCGCATAGCTTTATTATTGAATTGTATTTGGGTTTTGGCATTATCTCATTATTAGGTTTTGTTTCTTATATTTTGATTTATCTAAAAAACACGATAACGCGAAACATTCGTTCCAAATCTAAAGTGATTGCATGGGTATGCCTTGGAATCTTCTTGCTGTCAGGATTTATTCCATCAACAATATTGAGAATGCCGTTTATTTGGATTCCCTGCTTTTTGATTTTTATTTATATTACTTGCATTACAGGCAAAATAAAAAATGCCAATCATTTATCGGGAACATTATGAAAATTGTTTTAACAACCTCTATGTCAGGCTTAGGCGGTACTGAAAATGCAACCTTCCGCTTGGGTCGTTTATTAAATGCCCGTGGCCATGACGTAGTATTGGCTTCTTCAGACGGCCCTTTAATCGAAGAAGTTCAGGAATTGGGAATCAACTGGCAACATATCGATTTCTATCAAAGCGGTAAAAAAGGCTATATCAAAGCCATGTTTGCCTATATGAAAATGTTAAAACGAGAGCAGCCTGATATCATTCACTGTCAAATGGCGCGAATTGTACCTGCTTGCACCATTGCCGCCAAAATTGCTTCGCCTAAAACCAAAATGTTTTACCATGCGCGCGGCTTAGATCCACAAACCTACCCTAAAATTGCAAAGCTTTTCGACAAGTTGGGCGTGTATATCATCGGTAACTGCAAACACGAACAAGAAAAACTGATTCGTCATGGTTTTCCTGCCAACCGAATTACCTATACTTATAATGCTTTGCACAAAGTAGACCATATTCCTGAAAAAACCGAAAAAGACTACATCATGCTAGGCACCCTTTCCCGCTTGGATACAGTCCGTGCTGTTCACTTGATGTTGGACATTTTCAAAAAAATGATTGACCGTGGTTTACCTGTTCGCCTCAATGTAGCCGGCATCGGTGAAGAAATGGAAAATCTGAAAACCCAAGCCAAGCATTTAAATATTGACGATAAAGTTACTTTTTTAGGCGGTGTGCGTGATTTGACCGGCTATTTCAGAGAAGTCGATATTTTGGTCAATACCCCTCATTGCGTAGGTGATCATGGCGCAGGTGTCGGTAATAATATTTTAGAATCAGGCTTATATGATACGCCGGTTGTCACCTATAACATGGCTGGTATTTCTGAAATAGTCATCAACGGCAAAACCGGATACTGTATTCCTTTTGGCGAGGAAGAGCCGTTTATTGAAGCAGTTTCCCAATTAGTGCAGAGCCGCCAATTGCGCAATCAAATGGGCAAAGCATTGCATGAACGTGTTGCCCATCTGTGTTCTGATGATGAAATCTACCGCACCACCATGGCTGCGTACAACATGTAAGGCCGTCTGAATAGTGAAAATTACAATTGTCGCTCCTTATTGTTCATTACCGAATGAACCGCACTTCAACCGCTTTTGGTATCTGGCCGAGTTATTGGCCCAAAAACATGATGTGTTGTTGATTACCAGCAATTTCAAACACTATGATAAATCTTTCAGACGGCCTGAAGAGGCCGAGGCTGCCTCACAAGGCCGTCTGAAGGTCATGTTGCTGAAAGAAAGCGGTTATCAAAAAAACGTTTCTTGGGGTCGTGTTAAAAGCCACCATGTGTTTGTGAAAGATTTTAAACGATGGTTGGCGCAATGCCGGCCTGGCGAGCAAGATGTTGTTTTCTCC
>NZ_PXYY01000112.1 GCF_003013245.1 Neisseria iguanae | reverse complement strand
CCGTTTTGCCGGCTGTTTTTTTTGACGTGTTTTAAGCCGCAGAAAAAGCATTTTTTGTGTTCAAAGCCTTTGACTCTGTTTAAAGCTTTGCAGGATAAGGGCTACAGCGGCTTTTGGCATCTTTTTTGCCCTATACGCCTAAATTTCAGACGGCCTATCCGCGCATAACCGCCTCAATATCGGCCACACTTTTCGGTGCCGAAACGGTGTAATTCTCACAACCGTCCGCCGTTACCAACACATTGTCTTCAATGCGGATGCCGATGTTGTGAAAGACTGCGGGAATGTCGTCTGCCGCGGCGATATACAGCCCCGGCTCAATGGTACTGCACATGCCGGGCTGCAACAGCAGCGGTTTGCCGTTGTACCAGCGTTTGCCGACATCATGCACATCCAAGCCGACCCAATGTCCCAAGCCATGCATATAAAACCGACGGTAGGCTTGCGATTCGATGTTGCCCTCTACTGTGCCGCGCAACAATTTTTGATCAATCAGGCCTTGTATCAAAATTTTCAGCGCAATCATATGGATATCGCTCCAAGCAGCATTCGGTTTTACTGCGGCAATAGCCGCTTCGTTGGCGGCCAATACAATTTCGTAAATGTCTTTTTGTGCCATGCTGAATGTACCGCTTACTGGAAAAGTGCGTGTGATGTCACCAGCGTAAAAACCATATTCCGCACCGGCATCAACCAGCAGCAAATTACCATCACACAAAATATCTTTATTATCGGTATAGTGTAGGCAACAGGCGTTTTTACCGCCTGCCACAATGCTGTTGTAAGACGGCAAACGTACACCGTGACGCATGAATTCGTGCAGGATTTCCGCTTCGATTTGCAGCTCACTTATTCCTGCCCGCGTTTTCTGCATAGCGCGGATATGTGCCAACGCACTGATTTCTCCTGCTTTTTTTAACAGCGCAATCTCATGTTCGTCTTTAATCAGGCGCATGGGGTCGAGTACTGACGCCAAATCGGCCAAATTCTCGGGCGCGTAACTATCGCTTTGAATACGGTAGCCGGCACTTTGCTGCACCGCGTGCCATTTGGCCATCACTTCCTTATCGTGTTCCGGATACAGCCCCCACAAAGCATAGAGGCTTTTTTTGTTCAGCACCGCCTGCGCGAACTTCGCCGCCCATTCGCCGTTGGCATAAGCTTCATCAAAGCCAAAAATCTCCAAAGCCGTTTCCGGGCCGTAGCGGAAGCCGTTCCAAATTTCGCTTAAGGCATCTTTTTCACGGCAGAACAAAATGCTTTTTTGCGTAGTGCCATCCAGCAGCAGCACCGCCTGCGGCTCATCAAAGCCGGTCAAATAATGGAAATAACTGTCTTGGCGGAACGGAAATTGAGTGTCGTTGCTACGGCGTTGTTCCGGTGCGGCAAACAAAACCGCCATACCTTCGCTGCCGATTTCTTGCAAGACACGTTGGCGCCGCCGGATAAAAGGAATGGTGTTCATGATGCTTCCTCTTGAGGCCGTTTGAAATTCTGTGACGTATTTCAGACGGCCTGAATATAACTGATATTCGGGTTCTAAACCGTAATTTAATGCGGCGATTTCTTCCTTTTGGGCTGCTCAACTTTATTGGCAAACCACAAAGCCGCCACCGCTCCGCACACGTCGGCCGCGGCATCCCCAAACGAGCCTTCACGCGTTTGGGTAAACATCGCCTGCGCGCACTCGCTGGCGATAGCGAAAACCACAGCAGCAATCATCAGGCCGTGATACGGAATCAGATGTTTATCGGCCATAAATGCTTTGGCCAGCAACCAAAACTGTGCAAGAAACAATCCGAAATGCGCCACTTTATCGAAATGTGGAAACGGCGGTATCCTACCTGACGATTCACGCAACAATAGCGAATAAGTGGTAGCGGCAAACCACAATGCCGCCCAAACAGTAAATTTATTGCGCGGCAAAGTCATGTTGACCCTCTTCGTCCAGCCATGTTTGGCAGAGTTCGGCCAAGCGCAAAAATTTACCGCCACGCCTGTTTAACACATCACGCCATTGCACCACTTCTTCACTGCTCGGTGCGTCATCCATACTGCATTCGTATAACAAAAAATCAAGGGTTTCTCCGACTGTGCCGACGCTTTCAGTCTGAATCAAATCAATTAGTTCACTCATGCTAAGGCCGTCTGAAAATAAAAGGTTTAACGACTGTGTAAAAAACGCTGCGCTTCTTCAAACTCACCAACTGTCAGGAGCGGAATGCTTTTGATGGATTTTTTCACCGAATCTTCAATCAGTTGGCGGTGTTCCGCGCCCGGTTTGTTCAGCACATAAGCCGACACCAAAGCCTTATCACCCGGATGGCCAATACCGAGGCGCAGACGGTAAAAATCCGGCGTACCCAAACAGGCTTGGATGTCTTTCAAACCGTTATGCCCACCATTGCCGCCTCCGAGCTTGAATTTAATGCGGCCGCATTCAATGTCCAACTCATCGTGCACTACCAAAATTTCTTCAGGCTTAATCTTGTAAAACTGCGCCAATGCCGCCACCGCCTGGCCGGAACGGTTCATAAACGTCATCGGTTTGATGAGCCAGACATCGCCCTCGGGGTGGCTCATGCGCACCACTTCACCAAAGAATTTTTTCTCTTCTTTAAACGCAGTCTTCCATTGCCATGCCAGTTCATCCAGCAGCCAAAAGCCGACATTGTGGCGGGTTGCTTCATATTCTCTGCCGGGGTTCCCCAAGCCGACGATTATTTTGATTGGGTGGGACATTTTATTCTCATTGGTATGTTGTTTTCGTTAAGGCCGTCTGAAAGGTTTCAGACGGCCTTTAATCTTCCTGATTCCGCACCCGTTGGCGGCGAGCTTCTTTTGGATCAACCAGCAAAGGCCGATACACTTCAATGCGGTCTTTTTCACGCAATACAGTATCGTCTTTGACAGTTTTACCGAATATACCGAGCTTGGCTGTATGCAAATCCAAATCGGGAAACTCGTTTTCCAAACTGCTTTGCAACACGGCTTGACGGATGGTGGTACCATCGGCTACTTGTATAATTTTTAAAACCTGTTTGTCGGGCAGGCCGTACACGATTTCGATATCAGGCATAGCGGCGTTCAGCCTCTTTCACGAATGCATCCACCAATGTGCCGGACAAATGGTTGAATACCGGGGAAATCAAGGCCGATAAAATCAAGCTGCTGAATTCGTATTCCAATTTGAATTCGATTTGGCACATATTGTCGCCCAAATCGACAAAACGCCATATGCCGCGCAGAATTTTAAACGGCCCTTCGAGCAAATCCATTTTGATTTCCCGGCCGGGAATATTGTGGTTATATGTGGCAAATGATTGACGCACGCCCATGTAATCCATAAACAGGCGCGCTTTCAATTCGGTACCAGTGCGCCCGATGATTTCAGTTTTGCTGTACCACGGTAAGAATTTTGGATAATCCTCCACGCGGTCAACCAACTCAAACATCTGCTTGGCGCTGTGTAACACCAACACGCTTTTTTCTACTGTTTTCATTGTGAATCAAACTTGGGAAAAGTGCCACTATTATAAACGAATTTGCTTAGATTTTCAGACGGCCTAAATGAATAATCTTCAATATTTCTGCCTCTCAATCTTTATTTCAATGGTTGCGCACATGGAAAAACAGCAGCGTTACCGCTGCCGTTTAATATACCGATTAGAGCTTGTTTATACCTGAATCATTATCGGAAAAATGTTCCGATTTGACATTTTTCACTTCGGTTTGCAGCCTTTCCGGGGTAATCGCCATCACTTGCTCCTGCTCACTTTTTGCCTCTGCAGGTTCGTCTTGGCGCAGATTATGGCTATAATCTTTCGGCGGACTAGGCTGCTTGCCTGCCATGATTTCAAGAACCTGATCGCGGTCGATGGTTTCCCAATCTATCAGAGCCTTGCACATAGTTTCCATTTTATCCCTGTTTTCATCCAAGATCTTGTAAGCCACGGCGTATTGCTCGTCCAGAATGCGACGGATTTCGGCATCAACATCTTGCTGGGTTTTCTCGGAAATGTTTTGCGAACGGGTCACGCTGCGCCCCAAGAATACTTCGCCTTCGTTTTCGGCATAAACCATCACACCCATTTTGTCGCTCATGCCGTAGCGGGTGACCATTTCTCGAGCGATTTGCGTAGCGCGTTCGAAGTCATTGGAAGCACCGGTAGAAATACGGCCGACAAAAATATCTTCGGCAATACGTCCGCCAAACAGAATTGCAATCTGGCTCAGCATTTGGTCTTTATACATGCTGATACGGTCGCGTTCCGGCAGCTGCCAAGTCAAACCTAGGGCCCGACCGCGAGGCATAATGGTGACTTTGTGCACCGGATCAGTAAAATCCAAGCTCTCGGCCACAATCGCGTGACCTGATTCATGGTAGGCAGTCGCACGTTTTTCATCTTCGTGCATCACCATCGAACGGCGCTCGGGACCCATGTAGATTTTGTCTTTAGCATCTTCAAAGTCGCTTTGATCAACTTTGATTTTGTTGCGGCGACCGGCAAACAAGGCAGCTTCGTTCACCAAGTTGGCCAAATCGGCACCGGAGAAACCCGGAGTACCGCGTGCCAATGACGTTAAATCAACCGACTCATCCAAAGGCACTTTTTGGGCGTGCACTTTTAAAATCTGTTCGCGGCCACGGATATCCGGCAACGGCACCACAACTTGACGGTCAAAACGCCCCGGACGCTGCAAGGCAGGATCTAAGACATCAGGACGGTTTGTGGCGGCAATCACAATCACAGTTTGATTGCTTTCAAAACCGTCCATCTCAACCAACAATTGGTTCAAAGTTTGTTCGCGTTCGTCGTTACCGCCGCCCAAACCGGCACCCCGCTGGCGGCCTACGGCATCAATTTCATCGATAAAGATGATGCAAGGCGAATTTTTCTTGGCTTGCTCGAACATATCGCGCACACGGCTGGCACCGACACCGACGAACATTTCCACGAAATCCGAGCCGGAAATACTGAAAAACGGCACACCAGCCTCACCGGCAATCGCTTTGGCCAGCAAGGTTTTACCCGTACCCGGGCTGCCTGCCAGCAAAATACCGCGCGGCACACGGCCACCCAAACTTTGATAGCGGGTCGGCGCTTTCAGGTAATCGACGATTTCCTGAACTTCTTCTTTGGCCTCATCACAACCGGCCACATCGGCAAAGGTCACTTTGTTGGCATCTTTATCTAACAATTTCGCGCGGCTCTTACCGAATGAAAACGCACCACCTTTACCGCCACCGCCGCTTTGCATGCGCATGAAGTAGAACCAGGCGCCAATCAGCAGTAATACCGGCAACAGGCTGAAGAACAAACTACCCAGCATGCTTGGTTTTTCTTCAGGTGTCACTTTCACGCGGACATCTTTATCCAATAAAGTCTGAATCAGCTTATCATCAAGTGGCGCATTGGTAAAAAACGAAGTTTTATCGGCGCGTTCACCTTTAATCAGATAACCGCTGACCACCGAACCTTCGATATTCACGCTGGCCACTTCACCGTTGTTTACCTGTTGGATAAACTGCGAATATTCGATTTGTTGTTTATTTTCCTGTTTGTCATTAATGGCATTAAATGCTGCCATTAGGCAGACACCCAGCACCAACCAGACCAATACATGTTTAATGGTATTCCCCACTGAATCAGGCTCCATATATAAAGGTAAACGAAAAAAAGATTTTAATGCACGCTGCCCATATTGTCAGCGTTTATTTCTGCCCAATAAATAAATCTCACTTGAACGATTGCGGGAAGCCTCGGGCTTGCGCGTTTGCACAACGTCAAAAATCTCCCGCATGGCTGCCAGATATTCCTGATAGCCTGTGCCCTGAAATACTTTAACTAAAAAATTACCGCCTTTTTTCAGATGGTTGACAGCAAAATCCAAGGCCAGCCCGCACAAATAAAAGCTCTTGGCCTGATCGGTCACGGCATTACCCGACATATTGGGTGCCATATCGCAAATTACAAGGTCTAACGGGCGATTATCCAACAACGATTCGAATTGCGCCAAAACACCATCTTCACGAAAGTCGCCCTGAATGAATGAAACGCCATCGATTTCATCCATCAGCAAAATATCTAAAGCAAATACTTGGCCGTTTTTACCGACCAATTTAGCTGCTACCTGCGACCAACTGCCCGGCGCGCTGCCTAAGTCGGCCAAAATCATACCCGGCTTAATTAGCTTGTCTTTCTCATTTATTTCCAGAAGCTTATAAGCTGCGCGCGCGCGATAACCATATTTTTGTGCCATGTGGACATAATGGTCGTTCACATGCTCATTGAGCCATGCCTTGGAAGATTTGGAACGTACTGCCATAGTATGTGTGAATGTGAAAATCGAATGACGCTATTGTACGTTATTTTCTCGCAGCCCGCCGTTAAATCGCGTACAATGATAAGTTATTATTTTTTAATTTAAGCAATACAAACATGACTGATGATAAATTAAGCACCAAAGAAATTTTGGAACTCAAAGCCCGCGCGCATCATCTGAATCCGGTGGTGATGATCGGCCAACACGGGTTGACCGACTCTGTTATTAAAGAAACCGACGCTGCCCTCACCGCCCACGAATTGATTAAAGTGCGCATATCTAGCGATGACCGCCAGGAACGCATTGACACCTGCAATGCATTGTGTGAAGCCGTTGATGCGCAATTGGTGCAACACATCGGCAAATTATTGGTTTTGTGGCGCAAAAACTTGGAAATGTAACTATGGTGGAATCACGAAAAACGGTACGGTATTGGCCTGCCTTGCCATACTGTCTGCAACAGGCTGTCTTGTACCTATTCTTTACTGATTCCGCTAGTCAGTCATCATTTTAAAAAGCCGTCTGAAAGATATTCTTTCAGACGGCTTTTTAAAATGATGACTGACGTAGATTAGCCCCAAATATCACACCAAATTCGCAAAATTTTAAGCTGCCCTTTATGGTGCGCCAAAGTTAAAACGAAACCCGCATTCTTTCCGGAATAATGGAAAAGATTTCCGGTCAATTCCATTCTATTT
>NZ_PXYY01000111.1 GCF_003013245.1 Neisseria iguanae | reverse complement strand
AGCCATCATTGCCGGAGCAATGCGCCGATAGGGCTTTTCCGGCACATTGAAAACGGAAAGCTTCGATGAAGACGGTGCGCTGCCGGCAACGATCATAAATGATTACATACTGCAATCATGAACGCTTTAGTCTGGACTTAAAAAAGCTGAGCCCCGTTGCCTGCAGAACCCGGCTTGAAAAGGCTGTTTGAGAAACATTCTTAACTTGTCCAAAGGTTGGGGGACAGTTCAGATGTTTTCAGACGGCTTTTTTAGGTTTATACTGGAATTTCCAATACACAAAGGAAAATCATCATGGACAAATCAGCCAAAGCGTTTGAAACCGGAGAAAACGGCGTGGGAAAATGCCCGGATTGCTCTGTTGAAGTCGGCACCGTGTTCGACAACAGCGATTGCAGCGTCGAAATCGTCCAAATCTATGAAACCGAACAACTCGCCCGCGAAGCCGAAGGTTGTTACACCGGGTTGGCACGTTCGGTCGAAAGCGAACCTTGTGAAATCATCAGCGGCATCGTCGGCGTGGAAGAAGGTTTCAAACTCATGATGACACTCAACTTCTGCTGTGAAAGCGAGAAGGTAATTTTCCAGCTCAAGCAACGTTAACCCATTGATTGAATAAAAGCATATTTAAAGGCCGTCTGAAACCGGTGCTCACCCGACACAGGTTTCAGACGGCCTTGTAATTTGATGACACCGCAATCCGAAACACAGGTAAAATAACGCACCAAACCATCACATCACCACCACACATTATCATGCTTCCCACCGCACCCGCCTTTCTCCCGCTTTCCCCGCCCCCGCGCACGGCCATTATGATTCTGGCCGCTTTGCTGTTTGCCGCGCTGCCGATGATGCTCTCCCTGCCGCCGGTCATCACGCTTTTGTTTGCTGCTTTGCTGGTTTTGCGCGGCGTGTTGCTACATTTGAACATCGGCAGGCTGCCTGCGTTATGGCCGGTGTTGATGGTGGTTTTATCGGGCAGCTTGGTGTGGGCGCAACTGGGCACGGTATTCGGGCGCGAGGGCGGCATTGCTTTTCTGCTGCTAATGGTTACGCTCAAAGCGTTTGAAAGCACAACGCGGCGCGATTGGAATGTGCTGCTGCTGTCCATGCTGTTTTTAATCGGTTCTTCCGTGTTACTGAACCAAAATTTGGCGACCGGCTTGTGGCTGTTGGCAGCCTTGTTTGCCGTCAGCATTTGTTTTGCCGTATTGAGCGGCTTGAATCTGCGCGAATCGTGGTACCGGAGCAGCACGGCTTTACTTATGACTTTGCCGCTGGCCGCCGTATTGTTCGTCAGCGTACCGCGTTTAAATGAACCTTTATGGGGCATTCCGCAACAACGCGGCAACCAGGCATCGACCGGCCTTTCCGACACCATGCAGCCGGGCAGCATCAGCAATCTGGTACAAAGCAACGAATGGGTAGCCAACGTGATTTTTTCAGACGGCGCCAACATCAAGCCGAAAAACCTTTACTGGCGCGCCATCATCATGGATGAATTCAACGGTCACGCATGGCAGGCCGTGCCGAACTTTACCCAAGACAATGCGCAAACCGTTTCAGGCGGCCAACGCATTGATTACCAAATGATCATCCGCGACCAAAACGGCACCTTACCTGTCTTGGATTACCCTGTCGGCACACCGCCGCAAGGCCTGACGCTGCGTTTGGGTAATACTTTGCGCGCCGAGCGCAGCCGCGCAGGTTTGCGGCGCCTGCAGCTGCAAGCCTCATTGAGCGACACCCTACCTCATGCGTTAAACGAAGCCGAATACCGCCGCTACACACAATTGCCGTCCGGCAACCTGCAAACGCTGGCTTTATCGAAAAAACTCGCTGCAAACGCCCCGACCGAACGCGAATTTATCCACAATACGCTGGATTATTTCCGCCGCCAAGGCTTCAGCTATACGCTGCGGCCGCGTTTATTGCACAGCGAACATGTGGTTGATGAATTTGTGTTCCAATCCAAACAAGGTTTTTGCGAACATTATGCACAAAGTTTCGCCGTCATCATGCGTGCAGCAGGCTTGCCCGCACGGATTGTTACCGGCTACCTAGGCGCGGAATTCAACGATCAAGCCGGTTTCTGGCAAATCCGCTCCAAAGATGCCCATGCCTGGACGGAAGTATGGCTGCCGCGCGAACAAGTCTGGCTGCGCGTCGACCCGACCGCCGCCGTCTCCAGCATCCGCACCGAACAAGGCATCAGCCGGGCACTGCCGCAAAACGAACAATCGCTGCTGCCGCATGACAATCTGTTCGGTAAATGGCGCGACGCCGGACAATTCTATTTCCAGCAATGGGTGGTGAACTACGATCAAAACCGCCAAAACAGTCTGTTTGAAAATCTCGGCTTGGGCGGCTTCCATTTAAGAAGCCTGTTACTGTTTCTACCGCCTGCCCTCTTATTGGCGCTACTGCCTTTGCTGCACTGGTGGTTGAAAAACCGCCAACGCAATGAGTTGCAAGACGGTTTCATGCTGCTCAAACGCGCCATTTTGGGTGAAAATGACGAAACCTCTCCCGCCGTGACTCCTGCCGAATTGCGCGATATTCTGCGCCGCAGCCAAACGGACGACCCTGCCGCCGAATTGTTGCTGACACGTTATGAACACTGGCGCTACGCAGGCACAGCCGTCAGCAGACGTGCGCAAAAACGCTGGTTTCACGATGTAAAAAAAGCCGCCAAGCGTTATCGGCAATAGGATGCCCAAAGTCCGTCTGAAACCGGATTTCCACATTTCAGACGGACTTGGAGCATTTGTAAAATCCAACTCACTTCAAACCATCATTATCGGACACCGGCCAATAATCCGGTCGTTCGGCTTGAGAAATTTTACCCATAGTATGTGGTCAGCTTTTAAAGATGTTGATTAAATATCAATCTCAAATTTCGGCATAATATTCCGAACCCCAATGGCCGGATGATCGGGTCGGCACCCGATTATGACGGATACTGTTGGTTTGGCCGGAGTTTTGCAAAGGTTTCAACCTAAGACGCTTGTTCCAATACCTTAATTAGGGCGTGTCCTCATTTCATCTGCATCGCCCATTTTCGAACAAAAAAGCGCGTATGCAAGGCGATACCCAAAGTCTAAAGAGGGCGGTTTTACACGCTGCGCCGGTAAACCGCCCAGCACAGCAAGGTCGGACACCTTGCGCGCATGTCCAACGCAGCAACCGTTTTTTTTGGAAAGATGCCGCATGATTAAATGAGGAATACCCTAATTTACCGATTTGAAAGACCATAAAAAAGCCGAACGGTTCATGCCCATACCGCCGGCATCAAAGCGGATACGTCCAATTTGCCGTATGAATCGGCAGTGCCGTAGGCATATTGGTGACCGTTGTAGGATAAAATTGGGAAATTTCGGGTTTCGTAAATGGTCGGCGCAGCGTTAACATCAACGAATACGCGACAGATGTAGGCAATCGGATTTTTGCGGTTGCGGTGTGATGGTGTAAAGGTCCAAATATAAATATAAGGCCATCTGAATTTCAGACGGCCTTAAGCCTTAATGAAAATATCATATAGACACGGTTATTCCCAAGTAGAAGCGGAGAAGATGAAACAATGAAATCAGGTCACCGGTGCCGGATTGAACACCGACAGCGCATTATGCAAGCCCCATTGGTCAGACCATGTCTGCTTGCGGCCGCTGGCGGTATCGAGAATGTAGCGGAAAATTTCCCAGCCGGTTTCTTCGATGGTGGCTTCTCCGGTGGCAATGCGGCCGGCATTAATGTCCATCAGGTCAAACCAACGGTCGGCCAAATCGGTGCGCGTGGCGACTTTAATCACCGGCACGGCGGCCAAGCCGTAAGGGGTACCGCGGCCGGTGGTGAACACCTGCACAGTAATGCCCGAAGCCAGTTGCTGCGTGCCGCAAACGAAATCACTGGCAGGCGTGGCGGCAAAAATCAGGCCTTTTTTGGTCGGGCGCTGCCCTGGTGACAACACTTCGACAATCGCCGACCGGCCGGATTTGGCAATCGAACCCAAGGCTTTTTCCACCACGTTGGCCAACCCGCCTTTTTTGTTCCCCGGCGACGGATTCGCGCTGCGGTCGGTTTGTCCGGCATTGAGATAATCGTCGTACCACTTCATTTCTTCGAGCAATCGGCGGCCGACCTGCCCGTCTGCCGCACGCAGCGTGAGCAGGTGGACTGCATCACGTACTTCGGTCACTTCGGAGAACATCACCGTCGCACCGCAACGCACTAATAAATCGGAAGCATAACCTACCGCAGGATTGGCCGTGACACCCGAAAACGCGTCGCTGCCGCCGCACTGCATGCCGACCACCAAATCTGAAGCCGGACAAGTTTCGCGCCGGCGGGCATTGAGCCTCTGCAAATGTTTTTCCGCCGTTGCCATCATCGAATCGACCATGGCTTTGAAACCGACGAACTGTTCATCCTGCAAACTGGTCACGCTGGTGCTGCCGCCGTCGGCTTTAATAGGAATCGTGCCGTCGGCCTGTTCCAACAGGCGGCTCGGTTGGAGTTTTTCGCAACCCAACCCAATCACCATGATTTCGCCGCCGAAATTCGGGTTCAGCGCGATGTTGTGGATGGTGCGTATCGGTACTACCGCTGCAGGCGCATTAATTGCCACGCCGCAGCCATATAAATGGTTCAAACCGACCACGCCGTCGACATTCGGATATTTCGGCAACAAATGCCGCTCAATCAGTTTCACCACATAATCGACCACACCCGCCACGCAATGCACGCTGGTGGTGATGCCGAGCAGGTTTTTCGTGCCCACACTGCCGTCTTTGTTGCGGTAACCTTCAAAAGTATAACCTGCCAACGGCTCTAATTGCGGAACAGAACGGGTTGCCAGCGGTAGCGTTTCCAAAGGCGGCGCTTTGGGCAGCACCACTTTCGATTCGTCAATCCACGAGCCACGCGGCAAATCCTCCGCCGCATAGCCGATGATTTCGCCGTAACGGACGATTCCGCCGCCTTTCGGAATGTCGGTTAAAGCCGCTTTATGCCCTTGCGGCACATGCTCAACCAGCGTGAGGCCGTCTGAAAACTTGGTGCCCGCAGGCAAGCCGTTGCTGTTCACAATAATCGCGACATTGTCGTCAGAATGGACTTTGATAAATAACGGTTTTTGTTCGGGGGTGTTCATGGTCGTGTTCCGTTATGTTTTAAGTGTTTCAGGGTATCTTAATCAGCAGTGCGATAAAAATCATTGTGCAGATACACAAGAATATGGATGAATATTTTGAATTTATAGAAAATCTGACAGGTTTGAAAATCATAAAGGCCGTCTGAACATTTCAGACGGCCTTTATGATGAAAACCTAAAGATTACAGCTTCCCCACCCAATATCCGGTCATGCGCCAGCCGGATATCTTGTGCGGTCGCAGCCACCGTAACCCTAGCCAGAGGTTTGCCGATAAGGAAAATCGGACAGATCACACTCCCATCCGAAAGAATGACAAGCCCTAGCTAAAAACTGAGTCGGTAAAGTATGATACATACTGGCAGAGGTGCATTTTCAATCATGAAACAGCCTGTCATTGATACGCTGTTTCATGTTTTACGCAACTCGGTTCTACTACTTATATTCGGTACATTTCACATCTTCATTACGGCAAAACATCTCATTATGTCTGGCTCGGCATTGTTTTTGTACATTTAGGCGGGCCCTGCCGCGATTGACATCCTCTGAGCGATAAGTGTCGGTAAAAGCTTGAATTTTACAAACATAAATACTGTTTTTACTGTCTGCAACAAGTACAGGCCCCCTGTCTTTGACAAGTACAGGTTCTTTGACGACAACGGGAACTCTCATGGGTACAGGCACAATCAGCGCCCCCTTGTTTGACGTGATGGCGTCAATCGGAACAACACATGCGGATAAAGACAAGGCAGAAAGTGCAACGGCAGAAGTGATAAAAGATTTCATAGATTAAGACTCTAAAAAATTTAAAAAACAAAACACCCAATTAAATATGGCCAATAAACTTAGAATAAAGCAAGGAAGGCGGGACAAACCACTATATTAAGCAGTACTGTGAGTCAGTTTCGCAGGGTTATTCCCGATCATGCACTCTAACAATAATAATTTAGCATTATACAAATATAGATTGTCTTCAATCCAAGCAATATGTAACAAATTGTAAAATTTTTGCCCGTATCAAATAGGACGATTAACCCGGTAACCGGTGTAGTCCGGATAGGCCTAGGAGGCAACAAATTTCACGTCGGTGCGCGCATCCAATTTCCAAATCATTTCAGTACCGGATTCAGAAAACGCTTCGCACAAATCATCACCGCCGCAACCGGCGCAGACATGGTTTGAAAATGTCCGCACATCACCGATTTTATCCGGTGTCGGCCTGATTGCCCAAATACGTGCCCGGTACCTGCATCTTTCCACCCGAAGCGACAGTAATGCCTCATATAAGGGCTTTTTCACACAGCAACACATCCAAGCCTTCACACTTGGCAGCCAGCCATACCGGGAACACCGTCGATTACCGAATATCTGGTTATGTGGTCATCTTTATTCTCTGATTTGGATAAATTTCAGACGGCCTGTTTAGAAAATGAGCAAAAGGCCGTCTGAAATTATTTAGCCGGCAAAAATCCACCGTCAGATCACGCACTCTTTCAAACATATCCATACCGGTAGAGGCTGACAGCCAGCTTTTTGTGCACGGGCAATCCATGCCGTCAATGAGGAGGCCGATCACATTGCCGGCAAACATATCTGCAGCAGGCAGCGGATCACCCCCGCACATACCTGTCGGCCGGGCGCAACCTTTTGTTTCGAAATGCTTGAATGCCCAAGGTGATTTTGCCTGCGCAACCGGATCGCCGGTGAAATCATAAATTCAGGGCAGGCTGTTTATTAAATCCCTATTGAGTTGTCCTTTGAATAAAATATAAGGGGCTGACATAGATTAACCCCAAACACCACACCATTTCCGCAGCATTTCAAGCTGCCCGGACGGTACGCCAAAGTTAAAGTGGAACCCGCATCCTTTCAAGGACAGCGGGCAAGATTTACGGCCAACCTCATTGTATTTGCGCAAGACGCACTTCGCCCGGTTCCAACAATTTCCAATGCCGCCGATAGGGTTTTGACGGTCTGCAAAAAGCTGTG
>NZ_PXYY01000110.1 GCF_003013245.1 Neisseria iguanae | reverse complement strand
TTCAATAACGGCTTGGGCTTGCGGGTGTTGGCAGTAGGGGAAACGCAGGTATTTCACACGTGCTATATGTTGTCGGTGAAGGCATAATGATTTGAATCAATAATAATCAGAGGTAAGTAACAAAAAAGGTGATGAAAATCGCTGAAAGCCTTATTCTGTAAGATTTTTAGGGGCTCAATACCCGTGACGGCAAAAAATGTCCTTTTGGTGTTTGGACATGTGGTTTACCGGTGACCGGATGTGTCTGCGGGAGCAATATGCGGCAAAAAATATGCACAGATTGAAGCAGTTGGCACTGAACCTGATCAACCGGGACAAATCGGTCAAACGGAGGATCAGTTCAAAACGGTTAATGGCGGCCGAAGACTTTGAGAATGCTCTGAAAAATCCCTTTTTCCGACCATCGGTGAAAGGTGCGTAACAGGGAATTGGCTTTATCCGATGAGGGTGGAATGTCTTCCTACGGTATGCCGGTGCCGGTACAATAGCGTATTGCTTCTATCGTCTGACGCAGATTTTTGTTATGGTAAACTCCTAAATCAAGCAGAATAGTCAATTGCTTTGACCGGTATTCATCTGTAAATAATGTTCGAAGCAAGGTAGATAAGAGGGTTTTGTTTGGCGACAAAAATTCTAACTTATCTGCCTTTATTTTGTTTAATATTGGCGATATGACAAGTCATTGTCAGGAAGCCTTGGTGGCTTCACGATAAAAGGCTGTCTGAAAAAATCACATGGTGTGTTTATTTTTCAGACGGCCTTTTTGGCAACAGGTTTACTGTTCCGCTTTCAGCACATTTGGCAACAGGTTTACTGTTCCGCTTTCAGCACATTTGGCAACAGGTTTACTGTTCCGCTTTCAGCACACGTTGGCGGCGGGTTTCGCTCAACACCATGCCGGCGGAGACCGACACATTCATGCTTTCAACGGTGCCGAACATCGGAACCGACACCAGCATGTCGCAATGTTCGCGCGTCAGGCGGCGCATGCCTTCGCCTTCGCTGCCCATCACCCACGCCAGGCTTTCCGGCAGGTCGGTATGGTACAGGTCGGATTGGCCGCCTATGTCAGTGCCGACAATCCAAATGCCGTATTCTTTCAATTCGCGCAAGGTGCGTGCCAAATTAGTGACAGTGATATAGGGCACGGTTTCGGCCGCCCCGCAGGCAACTTTGCTGACGGTGGCGTTTAAGCCTGCGCTTTTGTCTTTAGGTGCAATCACCGCATGCACGCCCATGGCATCGGCGGTACGAAGGCAGGCGCCCAGGTTATGCGGATCGGTAATGCCGTCAAGTATCAATAAAAATGCCGGTTCGCGCAGGTTTTCCAATACGTCTTCCAAGTGGACGTGGTTTTTAGATGCATCGATAAAGCCGACCACGCCTTGATGGCGTGCACCTTTAGCGATGGTGTCAAGACGGTTGGCCTTGGCAAAATGCAGGCGCACGTTTTCGGCGGCGGCTTTTTCCAATATTTCACGCGTGCGGGCATCGTTTTTGCCTTCTCGGACGTAGAGTTCGGTAATGGATTTCGGGTTTTGCCATAAACGGGCGTTGACGGCGTGGAAGCCGTAAATCAATCTTTGGTTGGTCATTGTTTTACTTAATAAAATGTTTCGAACGGCATTATACGGGATTTGTATGAGGCCATCTGTACGGTGTGACCGCAATCTTTGCCTGCCCTTTAACCTGCCGTGTTGTGGAAAACGGTTTTGCAGCTTCAAGGCTGTCTGAAAAATGATTGGCTATTTTTCAGACAGCCTGAAAGTGACAACATCGAATCAGGCAATAATCAGGCAATAAATGACCTGATTTCTTTATTCATTGCGTTGAATTTCGCTTCGGCTTCGTTCATGCTGCTGCCGACGGCAGAAATGTAGAACTTAATCTTCGGCTCGGTACCGGAAGGGCGCACGGCGACCCAAGAGCCGTCGGCCAGGTAGTATTTCAAAACATTGCTTGGCGAAGTATTTAAAGCGGTGATGTTGCCATCTGCACCGATGGCAGTTTGCGCTTGGAAATCTTCTACTTTTACGATGTCGGTGCCGTTAAACTGCTTCGGCGCGTTGGCACGAAATTTATCCATCATTGCTCGGATTTCTGCTGTGCCGCCGATGCCGTTCATGGTGATGGAAACCGGTTTATCGAAATAATAGCCGTATTCGCGGTAAATTTCATCAAGACCGTCGGCCAAAGTCATGCCGCGTGAACAGTAGTAGGCAGCAATTTCGGCAAATATTACGGCGGCTTGCACCGAGTCTTTGTCACGGACAAACGGTTTGATTAAATAACCGTTGCTCTCTTCAAAGCCGAACAAATAGCCAAATGCCTGCGTGCGTTCGAATTCGGCAATTTTTTCGGCAACAAATTTGAAACCGGTCAATACGTTGAATACCTTCACGCCATAGCTTTCGGCGATTTTGCCGACCAATTCGGTGGATACGATGGATTTGCAGATGGCACCGTTTGCCGGCAGCGTACCGGCTTGGCGGCGTGCTTCCAAAATGTATTTGGCCATTACGGCACCGATTTGGTTGCCGGTTAAGGTTAAGTAGCTGCCGTCGGCTTGGCGGATTTCCGCGCCTAAGCGGTCGGCATCAGGATCAGTGGCGAGCAGCAGGTCTGCACCGACTTCTGCACCCAGTTTCTCAGCCAAGGCAAATGCAGCTTGGCTTTCGGGATTGGGTGATCGGGCTGTGGTGAAATTCGGATCGGCCACGGCTTGTTCTTCTACCAATTCAAACGACTCAAAACCGGCTTGCTGCAATGCGCGGCGTACCATCATTTCCCCCGTACCGTGCAGCGGGGTATAGACGATTTTCAGGTTTTTGCCGTGTTTCTGAATCAACTCGGGATTGATGGTTACGGTTTTGACGGCGGCCAAGTATTTTTGGTCCATCTCTTGACCCAGCAACATAATTTTGCCTTCTGAACGGGCGGTGTCGAAATCGGCCACATTGATGGCAAACGGGTCTTCTGCGTTGCGGATGAGTTTGGTCAGCACGGCGGCATCGTCGGGCGGCAATTGGCCGCCGTCTTCACCATAAACCTTGTAGCCGTTGAATTCGGCCGGATTGTGGCTGGCGGTAATCATGATACCGCCGGCAGCTTTCAGTTCGCGTACAGCAAAGGATAATTCAGGGGTTGGACGCAATGATTCGAACACATAAGCCTGAATGCCGTGTTGCGCCAGTAAGGCGGCGGAGTCAAACGCAAATTCTTGCGAGAAATGGCGCGAATCATAGGCAATCACCACCCCGGCAGCTTTGGCGGCTTCGCCTTTGGCGGCAACCAGTTGCGCAAAGCCTTCGGTGGCCTGGCGTACCACATAGCGGTTGATGCGGTTGATACCGGCACCGATGACGCCGCGCATACCGGCAGTACCGAATTCCAGCGGTGCGTAGAATGCGTCTTCTTTAGTTTTTTCATCCATGGCCGATAATTCTTGTTTTAAAAAGTCAGGCATGTCGGGAAAATCCAACCATTTTTGATAGGTTTCTTGGTAAGCCATCTAATCGTCCTTTTGGTTAAAAACAGATTGTGAACAAGGTTATACTCTCAGTGTACATTGATTCCGATTCGTGGTGGCGGTAAGGTTTTGTTGCCGTATCAAACAGCCGGGTATGCCTGATGAAGCCACGCCGATGATGACCGTAACCAACATGGAAAAACGGCTGGCCGCCAATACAGTCAAGGCAGTGGCAATCAGTTTGTGCGGTTTGTCGGACACAAAATACGGTGTAATCACCGAAATCAACACGCGGTGTGCACGCTTGCTCAATATGCGGTTGTGCAGGGCAAAAAAACCAATCAGGCGTGTAGAGGTGTAGCGCAGGTTACGCACAGCATAGCGCAAAAGAGCAGGAGTCGAGCAAAATCATTTTTGCTCCCCCGGCAGATAGGCCGTGAGCAGGCCGGACAATGTGTCCGTCAGTACGCACCATGCGCCGTCAACGCTCAGGCAGGTGGGACTTGTGACAATCAGGCTGGCAAACCAAGGCCGTGCCACTGCAAAGTTTTTCCACAAGCTGCTCATAATTACCAAAAACACTGCCGGAAACGCCATGCCGAAATCTTAAGTCGACACATTACCGAACATCGGGCTGATGGCCGCGCCGAGTGTGGCAAACCGAATCCATGTGGTGTATATAATGAAAAACGTGCCGCCGTAATACGCAAAATTAAAACCGGTCAAACCGACGGTTTTGCGCTTTTGTACATCGGCCAAACCCAGTGTCCATATTTCTTTACACATATAAAAACAACGAAGGCAGCACTTTTTTCATCGGCGCGGTTTTCATATACGGCGCGTGGGCCGCCCCCATCAAAATATGGTGCGAGTTGATCATAAGGGTGATCATGAACAACATGATAACCGGCAGCTGATGTACCCACAAATTGACTGCACCGAACTCCGAGCCGGCGGTAAAATTCATTGCTGTCATCAGCATTATTTTCAGCCAGCCTATGACTTCTTGCGCGCCTTATACATCAAAAATCATTGTCCAAGGTAATAAGCCGATAAGCATGGGTGAGCGGTCTTTGCTATCACGAAAAATCCTTGCTGCGGAAAAGTATCATGATGGGAAACGTTCCAATATTAAAAAGGCGCATTATACACACATTGATTTTCAGACGGCCTGTTGCGAAAACGATACGAATGAACTAATTCTTTTTAGTTATAAAAACTGATAAGGAGAGATGGTAAAACGACATTTTTTAACCAATCAATCGGTTCGCCGCATGAAAATCCCCTATATATTTTTGTTGGCCGCTTTAGTATCAGGTCAAGTTTCTGCCGTTGAAATCACCGTATCTGCCGCCTCCAGCCTGAAAGATGCGTTCAACGACATTATCATAGATTATCACAAACAATATCCACAAAGCAAAATCAGACTTAATACCGCTGGCTCGGGTGCCTTGCTGCAACAGGTGGTGCAGGGCGCACCGGTGGACGTGTTGGCCTTTGCCGATGAAATCACTATGAATCAGGCGCAGCAGAAAAACGTGATTGATGCCGCCAGTCGCAAAACATTCGCGCAAAATGCTTTAGTGATTGCCGCGCCGAAAAGCAGCAAATATACGGTTAACAAACCCGGCGATTTGCAAAGCCGGCATTTTGACCGCATTGCCGTCAGCAATCCGGCGAGCGTACCGGTCGGACGTTACACTAAAGCCAGTTTGGAAAAAGCAGGCTTGTGGGCAGGTTTGCAGCCTAAAATCATCACCACGCAAAACGTACGGCAATCCTTAGATTATATCGCGCGAGGAGAAGTCGATGCTGGCTTTGTGTATCGAACCGATGCCGTTTTGATGAAAGATAAAGTGAAAATTCTGACGGCAGTACCGACACAAAGCGCGGTGTCTTATCCGATTGCGGTCAGCAAAACCACCAGACAGCCGGCAGAAGCCGGGCGGTTTGTACAGTATGTGTTGTCGGCGCAGGGACAAGCCGTGTTAAACCGCTATGGATTTAAAAAACCTTGATGGATTTTGGTAAAACAGGCCGTCTGAAAGCATAACGATTGTTCAGACGGCCTGGGACTTTACTTGTTTTCTGTTCTGCTTGTTTTATCAAGAATGAACATGCTCATTTTGTTTTCAGACGGCCTCGAACCTTACCAATGAACGGAACCTTACTGACCACCTTATGGCTTTCACTTAAAATCGCCGCCACGGCTACGTTGTTGAATACCGTGTTTGCCGTTGCTGTCGGATTTGTATTGGCACGGTGGCGTTTTGTCGGTCGCAACCTGCTCGACACGATATTGACCTTGCCGATGGTGCTGCCGCCGACTGTGTTGGGCTATTATCTTTTGGTGGCATTCGGCCGCAACAGCACATTGGGCGTTTGGCTGAAAGAATCGTTCCACATCAACCTGGTTTTCACTTGGCAGGGCGCAGTGATTGCGGCGATGGCGGTGACGTTCCCGCTGATTTTCAAACCGGCGCGGGCGGCGTTTGAAGAAGTAAATGCGCAATTGGAACAAGCGGCGCGGGTGTTGGGTTTGAGTGAAGCGGCGGTGTTTTTCCGTGTCAGCCTGCCTTTGGCGTGGCGCGGGATTCTGGTCGGTATTTTGCTGGCGTTTGCCCGCGCATTGGGTGAATTTGGTGCGACTTTGATGATTGCTGGCAGCATTCCTGGGCAGACGCAGACTTTATCGATTGCGATTTACGAAGCAGTGCAGGCCGGCGATGACGTGTTGGCAAACGGTTTGGTGCTGCTGGTGTCGGCGGTGTGTATCGTGATTTTACTGACAGCCGGACATTTGATGCGCGTGAAAGGCGGAAGAAAATAATGCTGTTTGATATTGAATTGCACAAGAAACTGCCGTCGTTTACCTTGAATGCCACCCTGAAATCCGATTCGCGGCGAGTTGTCATTTTAGGCGCCTCCGGCTCGGGTAAAAGCCTAACCTTGCAATTATTGGCCGGTTTAATTCAACCTGACAGCGGTCATATCTGCATCAACGGCGAGACATGGTGGGACGATCGCACAAAGTTAACCACACAAGCGCGCAAAGCCGGTCTGTTGTTTCAAGATTATGCCTTGTTTCCGCATTTGACCGTGGCGCAGAATATTGATTTCGGTTTGGCAACAGGCTGGCGCAATCCGAGCAAAAGGCCGTCTGAAAAGGCAAAGCATTGGTTAGAATTGCTTGATTTGACACACATCGCTAACCATTATCCCACCCAAATTTCGGGCGGGCAAAAACAGCGCACAGCCTTGGCTCGAATACTGATTACCGCCCCGAAACTGCTACTGTTGGACGAGCCGTTTTCCGCTTTGGATGCACAATTGCGCGAACATACCCGCCGTGAAGTGTCGGCTTTGCAGCAGGCCGCGGGTGTGCCGATGATTTTGATTACGCACGACCGTGCCGACGCTGAAGCATTGGGACAGGAGGTCTGGCACATGGAGCATGGTACGCTGCATTTGGAGAAAGCATATTAGGGCGTGTCCTCATTTCATCATGCGGCATCTTTCCGGCATAAAAAACCGTCTGCGGCGTTGGAAATGCACGCAAGAAATCCGACTTTGCCGCGCCGGCCGGTTTTACCGGCGCAGTGTGTCAAACCGTTCTCTTTGGGTACCGCCTTGCATACGTGCTTTTTCTCCCCGAAAATCTGCGGTGCAGACGAAATGAGGACATGCCCTAAAACCGATACGGCGTTGGCCTGTTTTACCGTACCAGTCGCCGGCTGTCCCGTACCAATTCTTTATTGATGACACTATATTATTATTGATTCAAATCATTATGCCTTCACCGACAACATATAGCACGTGTGAAATACCTGCGTTTCCCCTACTGCCAACACCCGCAAGCCCAAGCCGTTATTGAA
>NZ_PXYY01000011.1 GCF_003013245.1 Neisseria iguanae | reverse complement strand
CTATGCGGATTGCCCGTTGGGTGCAGTTAAAGCGCACAGTCTGCCCACGTTGGAAGTGGTCGGGATACTTGTCCGACGCCCTGCCGTAATTTTTCCATGCTTATTTTTGACTTGCGTGTGGTAACAATTTTTTCTCCAGCCGTTTTTTCCGGTTTTGTATGGTGGCTTTGCTGATGCTGTCTCCACCGGCCAGTGCCCGATAGGAAGCACCTGCTGCAAGTTTGTTCAGTATCATTTGCCGGTAGTCTTTTGAGTATGCCATTGGCAGACAGAGCCTGTTCAGTACGATAGAAGCAGACTGTCATAAGGCGTTGGATGTATGCATATAAAGTTATCTTGACGGGCGCAGTGATGACGGGGCCGGTAGCAAGAAGGGGATACACATAAAAACTAAGAAACGCGTATAACAGCCTGAAACGTAATCTTCCTATTTTATTTATATTTGAATGAAATAATGAGGTAATGATGCCGAATCCGACAAAAGCCGCTGTTTTTCGGGTATAAACTGGGTTAATAAGATGTTATTTAAAAAGATTTTTTGGTTGCTGGGAAAAAGACATTTGGGTAAATATCAATCCAAATATCCAATAGGCCTTTCAATTTTATTGTGATGAATGATAAGCAAAGACAAAACAAAAGCACACTTAGGAAGTATGCTTTAGGTTTTTATGGTTTTGCTGAAATCAATGTGGGACGTATGAGTGTCCATTTGATGTCGGCTTCCAATATGTCGACAGATTGTGTCTGCCATGGTGGGTTTTGCTGCAAAATATCCGGATTTTCAGCAAAATCAAACAGCATTTTGCCCGGATTGCCCAAGATTTTTGGCGATTGGTACAACACGATTTCATCTACTAAGTTTGCTTGCAAAAAGGCGGTGTTGAGCGTGGTGCCGGCTTCTACCATTAATTCACCGATGCCTTTTGCGGCCAATATTCTCAAAAGATTGTTTAAATCGATGTGCTGATTATGGCTCTCAGACGATCTGATTATTTCGATATGCGGGTAAGCCAAATAGGGTTGCCAACGCGTTTCATCATCGACCAAGGTCACAATTAGGGTAGGGCTTTGGCTGTCTGAAATCAAATGGCTGTCTAAAGGCGTTTGCAATTGGCTGTCTAAAACCACGCGGATAGGCTGCCGGAAGGTTGAAAAGACGCGCACATTCAGGCGCGGATTATCCGCTAATACTGTGCCGATTCCGGTGAGTACGGCGCAACTTTCGGCACGCATTTGCTGTACATCATTTCTCGCTGCTTCTCCGGTAATCCATTGGCTTTGGCCGTCTGAAAGCGCGGTTTTGCCGTCAAGGCTGGAAGCGCATTTAAGCCGCACATAAGGACGGTTACGCTCGATGCGGGATAAAAAGCCACGGTTTAATTGGCGTGCTTCATGTTCCAATAAGCCGCTTTCGGTTTGAATGCCTGCTACTGCCAACATTGCCAAACCTTTTCCGGCTACTAAAGGATTGGGATCGGTCATTGCAGCGACCACACGTTTGACTCCGCTTTCGATTAAGGCTTTAGCACAAGGCGGCGTGCGGCCGTAGTGGCTGCAAGGTTCGAGCGTGACATAGGCGGTTGCCCCTTGTGTCATTGCCCCGGCTTGAAGCAACGCATACACTTCGGCATGTGGCTCGCCTGCTTTGACATGGTAGCCTTGTCCGACGATTTGCCCGTTGTGTGCAATTATGCAGCCGACACGGGGATTGGGGGAGGTGGAAAAACGCCCCAGCCAGGCAAGGGCAAGGGCGTTTTGCATCATTTGGATATCAGTGTCGCTAAACATTTCAAAAGGTCTTTATTTGATTAAACTGATGTCTTTTAAAACAACAGCCAGTTGTTCCGTAGGAGCCGTAGTGGAACTGGCGCATACGGTATAAATATTGGTTTCGTGAATGGCAATGCAGTTTTCAGAGAGCGTACTGCCGTTTTCAGTGGCCTGGCTAAAACGGTAATTCATGCGGTTGTCGGTGGCAATGCCTACGCGCATATTATCCATGCCTTTTGCTGACTGAAGGGTTTCTTTCAAATGGGTAAAATAGGCTTTGGCATCGGTTTTGGCTTTGCCTAAATTGGCAGCATAGAGCGTTATGCCGGATGTGTTGTCGCGCTGCAGTAAAGTCAGTTCGTCAGAAGAAATACCTTCGGGATGTAAATTCTTGTCTTCAATTATGTCGGTAAATTGGGCATTTTGAATCATAATGCGGATTTTACTGTCTTTGCTGTTCAGCTCTTGAATGGTGTTTTCTTTTTCAACGGGCGCTGAGGCACTAGATGCAGCAGGTGTAGATGCAGCCGTTTGGGCAGGTGCTTCACTGATTTTATTGCATGCGCTCAGCATCAGTAATACGGAAATAGGCAGTAAAAATTTTGTATTCATGTTGTGTGCTCATTGTCTAAGCATGGCCGGTTGGTTTCAGACGGCCTCATTCGGCTTGTTGGGATTGCGGCAGAGTGGCAATCGCTTGGGTAAATTCCGAAACATCATTAAAACTTTTATAAACCGAAGCGAAGCGCACATACGCCACTTGGTCGATTTTGGCCAATTCTTCCATCGCCATTTCGCCGACCAGTTGCGACGGCACTTCTTTTTTACCTAATTGATACAGACGCTGCTCAATTATGGCAACTGTTTCATCGATTTTTTCCGGAGAAACAGGGCGTTTGTGCAGGGCGCGGGAAAGGCTGGTGTGGAGTTTGTGTGGGTTAAAATTGACGCGGCTGCCGTTGGTTTTCAACACTTGCGGCATGCGCATTTCAACCGTTTCGAAAGTACTGAAACGTTGTCCGCAAGACATGCAGCGGCGGCGGCGGCGGATGCTGTTGGTTTCTTCCAGCAGGCGCGAGTCGGTAACCTGTGTGTTGGCGTGTTGGCAAAACGGACATTTCATATGCAGCTAAATCATTTGTTTGTAAATAGATATTGTAACTGATAGCTGCATATCCGTATAGCGGAAAAGCATAACAAAGGCTGTCTGAAAAACGATACTTTCAGACGGCCTTATTGATAAAACCATTCTTTAGCAAGACACGCCGACCGCGCGCGCTAAAGCCAAACCTTCTTTGACGCTCATGTAAATGGCTGTATGCGGTTTGTCGGAGCGGACAATATCACCTTGTTGGAACATCACCAATTCATTGACTGCCAATTGGTGCCAAGTTTCATCGCGGGTCAACGGCAAGGTGGCGATAACGGAGACTTTGTCTTTGGGCGTGGTTACTTCGGCAAAATCGACCATCACGTCATCATCTAATAAACGGGCTTTACCAAATGGCGCTTTGCGCACGATATAGTGCAACAAAGTGCTGGCGTGGGCAAACAGGCAGTCGCCGGTGGACATCACAAAATTAAACAAGCCGTAGGTGCGGATTTCATGGGTTAATTTGCTGATGGCGGCAAATAAAGTTGCTTCGTCGGGCTTTTTGCTAAATTGCTGGCGCAAGCGGTTGAGGATATAGCAGAATGCACGTTCTGAATCGGTGCAGCCGACTGCACGGTAAAAATTACCTTGTTCCGGGGTAAAATCAATCAGGTGGCCGTTGTGTGCAAATAGCCAATATTCGCCCCACATTTCGCGCACGAAGGGATGCGTGTTCGCTAAAGAAGTTTGGCCTTGAGACGCTTTGCGGATATGTGCGATGACGTTTTCCGATTTGATGGGGTAATCGCGTACCAAATCGGCTACCGGAGAATGGGCGCTCGGTTTGTCGTCATGAAACAGGCGGATGCCTTTACCTTCGAAAAAGCCGATGCCGAAGCCGTCTGCATGATGGTCGGTTATGCCGCCACGCCGTCTGAAACCTTCAAATGAGAACGTGATGTCGGTGGGAGTATTGCAGTTCATGCCGAGCAGTTGGCACATGGGCAAAGCCTTTATGAATGTGAGAGCGAAACGTTGGATTATGGTATATCAGGCAAGGGATTTCAATAGCTTTGGGGTGCTATGGTTCGTCTGAATCGGAATGCATATGGTTTAAGGCCGTCTGAAAAGGTATGGCGGAAATCAGATTTTTGTTTGCCGGATGTTTTCATACGGTCTGAGGAGCGGTAAATATTATCGGCAGCCAGATACGATATTGAATGTATAGTAAAATCATCCTAAAACCAAACCTTCTCAATTCCTATGACATACCCTACCCAATGCCGCCAAAAAGGCTCAATGGCATCGACAACAGTGAAAAATGGCAAGCCGTTGTAGAGCATTACAAGATCGGCAAAGAGACCGTTTCCGGATGACGCGGTAACCCTGAAACTAAAGGTGATACAGCACGCAAGCCCACCAAGATCGATAACGAAGCACGACGCCAAAATGTCGGACAATATCCCGATGATTACCAATGGCAGAGGGCTTTGCGCGCCAACTGTGTGCAATCGTCCTTTTCCTACGCATTGAAACAACTCGGCATCACGCATAAAAAAATGCATAAACACCTGTAGACAGACACAGGAAAAAGAGCAAAATTCTTAAAGCGGCCGGCTGTTTTTACAGAACAGAAACAAAAGATTGTTTATCTTGATTAGGGCGGTTTTGAGTATGCCCATCTTGGCTTTGCTTTGATGTGCCTGTGCGTTCTACGTTTACTTAGCTTTGAGCCGAATTCAAATCTGAGGTTCTGTAAAGTTCTCGGCCTTTCAATCAAGGGTATGGTTTACAAATAAGGTTGCAATGTGCGCTCAAGAATGGTCATATCGGTAATTTCGGTAATGTTGGCTTCGCCCAAACGGTTTAAACCAATAAAGCGCATCACGCCGCTACTGACTTTTTTATCATGGCTCATGTGTTCGATCCATTTGTTGAAGCCGAGTTTTGGCGGTGAGGAGGGCAGCTTGGCTGCTTCGAGCAAGGCCGCAATGCGTTGGGTATCGGCGGCGGTAGTTTTGCCCAATTGTTCTGACAAACGTGCGGCCAATACTGTGCCTGCGGCTACGGCTTCCCCATGCAGCCAAACGCCGTAACCCATTGCAGCCTCAATGGCGTGACCGAAAGTGTGGCCTAAGTTTAACCATGCGCGGATGCCTTGTTCGGTTTCATCTTGCGCTACGATATCGGCTTTCATTTTACAGCAATGGTAGACTGCCTGCCCGAGTTTTTCCGGATTTTGTGCCATTAAATCGGACATATTTTGTTCCAGCCAAGCGAAAAAACCGGCATCGCCCAACACACCGTATTTCACCACTTCTGACATACCGGCAGACAATTCGCGCTGAGGCAGGGTTTGCAGTGTGCTTAAGTCAGCGAGCACGGCTTGCGGTTGGTAAAACGCGCCAATCATGTTTTTACCCAAGAGGTGGTTGATGGCGGTTTTGCCGCCGACGGAAGAGTCGACTTGACTCAATAAGGTGGTCGGCACTTGAATAAAAGGTGCGCCGCGCTGATAGGTGGCAGCAGCGAAACCGACCATGTCACCAATCACGCCGCCGCCTAATGCGATTAAGGTAGTTTTGCGTTCGGCTCGGTTTTGCATGAGGCCGTCGAAAATCAGGTTTAAGGTTTGCCAGTTTTTATATTTTTCACCATCGGGAAGAATAATACTGAAATACGGAATACAGAGTTTGTCTAAGGCCGTCTGAAAGGTTGCCAAATAGAGCGGGGCGATAGTCTCATTGGTAATGATGGCAGCCTTTTTGTCCAAATAAGGTTGTAGCAATTCATCTGCTTGTGCCAGCAGGTCCCGGCCGATAAAAATCGGATATTGATGGGAAGGGGTTCGGACGTTTAAGGTGTGCATGATTGTTCCTACAGAGTGTCGGTTGGCGATAAAGGCCGTCTGAAAAGGATGAAAGAACCTTTGTTTTCAGGCGGCCTTTGCCGTAATGTTGCCATCTGTTTCAACCGGCTTGCAGGACATTGAGCAAGCGGTTGACAGTTTTTTGATAATGTTCGGATTCGATAACCAGATGCGCGGTTTCCCGGTAGATGCGGTCGCGGATACCATACAGTTCTTGCAGTTTGGCCAGCGGATTCCCAGCCTGTAACAACGGACGGGTGGTATCATATCGGGTGCGTTCCAGCAGAATTTCAGGGCAGGAGTGCAGATAGACGACTGTGCCGTGTTCCCTTAAACATTGTCGGTTTTCTTCACGCAAGGGTGCACCACCGCCGGTAGATAACACAATGTTTTCTAACGCGCACAACTTTTTGAGCATATTACTCTCACGGTCGCGAAAGCCTTGCTCGCCTTCCATTGCAAAAATGGTGGGAATGGATACGCCGGAGGCTAAGCAAATTTCATGGTCGCTGTCATAGAAAGGGCGATTGAGTATTTGGGCGATGTGCTTTCCCAAGGTAGTTTTACCCGTACCCATCATCCCGATAAAGATTAAGTTGCCGTTGATTTTATCCATAATAGCGGCATTTTATACGAAATTGGCAGGAAAATGTTTTATCCTGAACGTTTTTCATATTTTACGCAAGGAAATATTAAAACGGGCATACATTTGAGAATACGTATGCCCGTTTAGGGGAGTTAGTAGCGCAAGTTGTTTCCTACGTTGTCCATAATACGTGGCGTAATAAATACTAACAATTCACGGCGTTTTTCATTGCGGGCGCGTGATTTGAACAAGTTCCCCACCACTGGAATATCACCCAGCAAAGGAACTTTGTTGACGCTGTTGGAATTTTCTTCCTCGTAAATGCCTCCGACAATCAAGGTGCCACCATCTTCCACCATGGCTTGGGTATTCAGGTTTTTGGTGCTGATACATTTGGTAATGACAGAATCTACCGTACAGTCTTGCGGTGTATCCTTATTGATTTTTACCGTCATGATAATTTGACCGTCAGGCGTAATATTCGGTGTCACTGTCAAGCCTAATACGGCTTTTTTGAATGATACCGAAGTCGCACCGCTGGAAGTAGCCTCTTGGTAAGGAATTTCTGTACCTGATTCGATGGTCGCCTCTTTGCGATCTTGTGTCAATACGCGCGGATTGGAAATGGTTTTGCTTTTGTTTTGGCCTTCGGCTGCTGCCAATTCCAAACCCAATGCGCCTGAAGCAAATGACCGAACCAAGGCAATCGATGCGGTTGCAGCATTGGTGGTCGGCAGGCTGATGTTTGGGCTCATCTCTAAGGGAGTCAATGCTGGTCTTGTGTTGGAATTACTTAAAATAGCATTAGCAGTTGTTACATTGTTGTTGTAAGCAATACCTGTATTTTTGATTGCATTCGACAAATTTGAACCCCAAGTATTGCGGCCGTTGATACCAGTATAGCCGAATTTTACGCCCAAATCACGCGAAAAGCCTTCATCAGCTTCCACGATTCTTGCTTCAACCATCACTTGGCGCGTTGGCACATCCAGTTCATTAACCAACTTGCGGAACTTCTCAATCACATTATGGTTGTCGGTAATAATCAGGGTGTTAGTAGCCGAATCAATTAATGCACTGCCGCGATTGCTCAATAAAGTGTTGTGAGTATTGCTGTTGCCGCTGCCGCCATTTTCTTCAATACGCAGAATTTTGCGGAATTCTTCAACGTTTTTGTATTTCAACTGGAAAGTTTGCGACAACAACGGACCTAACTCGGCGATTTCTTTTTCGGCTTGCAAAAATGCTTTGTCTTTAGCTAAAAGTTCGTTACGCGGCGCGATGTTAATGATGTTGCCTTGGCGACGCATGTCTAAGTTACGCGCCTGCATTACCAAATCCAGTGCCTGATCCCAAGGTACGTCTTTTAAGGATAAGGTCATTTTACCGTTGACTGTATCGCTGGCTACGATATTCATGCCAGATTCTTTGGACAAAATCTGCAAAATCGTGCGGACTTCCACATCTTGGAAATCCAAAGAAATTCTGCGGCCGTTAAAGGATTTGTTGGCATTATTACGTAAACCGCGGCTTTCGATGGTTGCGGCTTTCGGTACAATTTCAAAGGTATAGCGGCCGGCGGCAGATTTGGTGCTGATGTCCCAATTGCCTTTGGTGCGGATAATCAATTGGGTAGCGTTACCAATGCGTTTTAAAGTAACGTTTTGTACCGATGTGTTGAAGTCGCTAACATCCAAATTACGCTGAGCTTGAGTCGGCAGGGGGTGATTCTTTAAAGTAATGACAACGCGGTTACGCTCTTGCTTCACATCAGGATTGCCTGAGAAGGTTGGCGCAGACAATTCTATGATGCCTGAGTTGCGTGAACCTTTGCGGAAGTCGATGTTGGCGGTGGTAGCAACTTGATTTGATTGGGTGGCACGTGGCGCGGCAGCAGTAGGTGCAGAGCCTGATGCGGAATAAGTGGCAGTGGGGGCGGCAATATTTTTGTCGGCTGACTCGCTAATATATACCCACACTTCGTCACCACGGATTTCGGTGTTGTACTGACCTGTTTTGTTCAGACCCAATAAGATGCGTGCGCGGTCATTATTTTGTGCGGCGGTAATTTGATTCAATAAAGGATCTGAATATTCCAATACTGGTTGTGGTAATTGGATATTGGTATTGGCAAAATCCAAGGCGATGCGTGCCGGTGCGGCGGTTACAAAGCCGGTAGGGTTGGTAATGTCACGGTCAAAGCGGATTTTGATAATTTTTTGATTATCGGGCAAAGTCGATACGTTGATATCGGTAATATTGCCTGCAAAGGCCGTCTGAACAGCCATTGTTATACTCAGACCGGCAAAAAGTTTTGTCATACGGTTGATTTTCATAAAGTGAGACCCCTTATATTAATTTGTAACAAGAACAGTATTTTCGTCGACAGGTGCAGTGGTTTGCAGTAAGTTGTTGCTGTCTGGCTGGCTGTTCAAAGGTAATTCTGCTGTGCGATAAATCCAGTTGCCGTAACTGTCTTCAACCATTTCGGTAATCACGATTTTATCTTCGGTAATCCGCTGGATTTTACCGTAATTTTGCCCGATATAATTACCCGGTACGACAGTGTAGACATGATTTTCTGCTTGGATAAAGCCGGAAATCCGATTGCTGCTGCGCAAACTGCCGACATAGCGTAAATTTTCCAAGCTGAATGCTTCCAAAGTTTCTTTTGTGCGGCTCAGGTTGGGGGCATTGCTTGTTCTTGCAGTCAGGGTTTTCAAGCGACGGGAATCGAATGCATTCGGGCCGGAGTAGCTTGGCGGAATATACACTTTAGGAGGCGTAACAGTCGGTTCTTCAAAAGGAATGATGTGTTTCTTGGCATCTGCACGGGTTTGCGTCATCCATTGACTTAAATCATTATAAGTCGGGGTGCATGCTGCAATGTTTAAGACACCCAAGAGTAAGATAGTATTTTTCATGATTTCCCTATATTACTTTTTCTATTCTTGTGGTTTGCCGGAATTGCCGTTTTGATTGGCTTCTTCGGCTGCTTTTTGTTCGGCAGCGACTTCTTCTGCCGGACGGGCTTTGTAGGTGGTTGCCGTCGCGTTTAGTGTGAGTAAACCATCTTTGCCGTCTTTGCTGTTTTTATCTTCCGTTGATTGCGTGATTTTCAAGGATTCCAAAGTAATAATGCGTGAAAGGCCGCCTACATCACGGGTAAACTGACTGATTTGGTTGTATTTGCCTGTAATGGCAATTTCATACGGCAGTTTCTCAATCGGGCCATCAGGTACGGATGGTTGCGGTAAAACGCTGTCAAGGCGTAAACCGTTGGTCGAGCCTGCCTGATGTAATTCTTGAATGAGTGTCGGAATTTCGGCATCAGTTGGCAATTGCTTGAGCAAAACATTAAATGCGGAACGAATCGACATTAATTCGGCTTGCAGATTGTTTAGACTGGCGGCTTCAATACTTTTCTTGGTATAGGCTTCTTTAAGCTTGACTTCGGTTTCTTCATGTTCAGCCAATGTTTCCAATTGTCCTTTAAAAAGGGCAAAGTAACCAATCACCAAAATTGCCAAAACAGCCAATGCGGCCAAAACCAATTTGGCGGGTGTGCTGAGCAGGTAAAGGTTTTGAACATCAATGTCTTTTAATTTTTTTGCGGCCATTTATTTTACCTCCTGTACAGGTGTCGTCTGAAGCGTAGCTTCCGAAGCGGTAATATTAGCCACGGGAACGGTATTTTGAGTCAGTAAGACACGCAGGGTAAATTCTTGATAGTTTTCCACTTTTTTAATGCTTAATAATTCAGGCTGCGAGAATATGCCGGTACTTGGCAATGCGCGCATGAACATCGCGATTTTATTATCACTGATGGCGCGGCCGGTTACTTTGTAAGTGGTCGGATTCTCTGCCTCTAAAGCAGTCAGGTAAGTATTGTCAGGTGTCAAAACATTCAACGTATCAATAATATACGCGGCTTGCGAACGTTTTTCCTGCAATTCTTCAACCTTAGTTTTCTTAGCTAGGAAATTTTCTTTTTCTGCTTGCAGCTTTTTGATTTCACCTAAGTCTTCATCCAATTTTTTGATTTCTGATTCAAGGAAAGCATTGCGGCCTTGTTGGTTATCAATGGCGCCGTTGAGACTGAGATAGGTCAGTGCTGATAATCCCAAGCCAATCAGCAAAGCAGTCAGCATCAATATTTTGAATTGTTGCTTTTGATGTTGTTTAATTTCTTCCCGGTAAGGAAGAAGGTTGATTTTAATGAGTTCAATCATATTACAATCCCCTTAAAGCTAATCCGAAAGCCATAGTTAAAGATGGCGCATCTATTTGTAATTGTGGTAAATCTACTTTGCTGCTTCTCTCGGTGTAGATTACCGGATGAACGCATTGGGTCGGCGTGTTGGTTTGCGAGAAAATACTTTCTGCCAAGCCGTTTTGTTGAGAAGGTGCGCCTGTTAGCAAGATGTGTTTGACGTTTGAGAAGGTTTCCGTATTTTGAGTGGTATAGTAAAACTGCAATACACGCTGGACTTCTTGCGCTACCTGCACATTGAACCGGTCGGCGATCTGGGTTTGGTAATCGGACGGCTGGTTCGTCGCAACCATCATTTGCGCCGCTTTTTCTTCGGTTACTTGATAAGTGCGTTGGATTAATTGGTTTAATTGTTCTGTGCTGACCGGTGTTTCCTGTTTATAGAGAATCTGACCGTTTTGTATAATCAGGGCATACATTTGCGTGGCATAAATGCCGAATACGGCAATTTTTTCATTGGTCAATTCGGGTGCGTGGTGATTAATCCAATAGGCATAGGCGTTGCGTTGGGCCAATAAATCTAAATCCATGACAGACAAAGCTATGCCGGCATTTTCAAACATCTCAATGCACGGTTCTACGTCGTCTTTTTTGGAGGTAACGATGAGCATTTGTTGGCCGGTAGGAGAAACGGAAGTACCGGTGACCTGGTAATCGTAGTTCATCTCTTCAATAGGGCCGATTTGCGCCACTTCGAATTCGACAAAATCTTCTAAATCCAAATCTGTGTGCTTTGGATTGTAGATAACTTGTTCTACGGTTGCTATGCTTTGTGGAATGGCGGCAACAAAATTTTTGCAGGAGGTACGCAATTGGGTATAGGTATGTTGCAAATAAGTAACAAGTTGGTCGTAGTCTTGAATTTTGTTACCTTTGACAATATCCTTGGGCAGTTTGGTAATAACGTATTTTTCCAGCTGAATTTGGTTTAAACTACGCCCTGACAACTGAACCATTTTAATGGCATGTTGGCTGATGTCGATGCCGATGGCGGCACGATTGCTGAGCCCACTTGTTGTTTTATTGGCTTTTATAGTTGTATTTTTAGTGCTTTTTGATAAGCGCATAATATGACTTCCCTGTATCATTACGAAGTGAGTAACAGTTTCGATATCCGTGATGGATTCTTTTCTTTGCACACTGGTAACTGTGTTTTATAGAAAACGTTAGCTATTTTACTTTATTTAATGCCTTTGATGGCAAAATATTAATTGGTCATGATTAAAAAGATTATAACAACTTGTATTGGGTTGCTTCTTGGATTGGTGCTTTTTGGTATCGGATTGATTTCAATAGCAATTTTAGTGACTTATCCGAAGCTGCCTTCGCTGGATACTTTACAACACTATCAGCCGAAAATGCCGCTTACCGTATATTCTTCAGACGGTCGAGTAATTGGTTTGTATGGTGAAGAACGTCGTGAGTTTACAAAAATTGAAGATTTCCCCAAAGTGCTTAAAGATGCCGTGGTTGCGGCAGAAGATAAGCGTTTTTATAAGCATTGGGGTGTGGATGTCATCGGTGTGGCGCGTGCCATTGTTGGCAACGTGGTGGCAGGTGGTGTTCAGTCGGGGGCGAGTACCATTACTCAGCAGGTTGCTAAAAATTTTTATTTGAGCAGCGAGCGTACGTTCACCCGTAAATTCAATGAGGCATTGTTGGCCTACAAAATCGAACAGTCACTCAGTAAAGACCAGATTTTGGAATTGTATTTTAACCAAATTTACTTGGGTCAGCGTGCTTATGGCTTTACTTCGGCAGCGCAAATTTATTTCAATAAGAGTGTCAAAGATTTGTCTTTGGCTGAAGCGGCCATGCTGGCCGGTTTGCCTAAAGCGCCTTCTGCATACAATCCGATTGTGAATCCGGAGCGTGCCAAAATCCGTCAGGCTTATATTCTGAACAATATGCTCGAAGAAGGCATGATTACCATGCAACAGCGAGATAAGGCATTGAAAGAAGAGCTGCATTATGAGCGCTTTGTTCAGAAAATCGATCAAAGTGCGCTTTACGTTGCCGAGATGGTGCGCCAAGAGCTTTATGAAAAATACGGCGAAGAGGCCTATACTCAAGGTTTCAAAGTTTACACCACTGTTAGCACAAATCATCAGAAAGCAGCAACAGCCGCCCTGCGGCGGGCTTTGCGCAATTTTGACCGCGGCAGCAGCTATCGCGGTGCGGAAAGTTTTATCGATTTATCGAAAGTCGATGATGTGGAAGATGCGGTCAGTCAATACCTTTCTACACTTTATACCGTAGACGGCATGGTGCCGGCGGTTGTGTTGGAAGCAGCCAAGAGAAGCATTCAGATTCAATTGCCTAGCGGCCGGAAAGTAACATTGAACAGCGGTGCATTAGGTTTTGCCGCACGCGCGGTAGGAAACAAAAAAATGGGTGATGACCGTATTCGCCGCGGTTCGATTATCCGTGTCAAAGGCAGCGGTGATAGCTGGCATGTGGTTCAAGAGCCATTGTTGCAAGGTGCGCTGGTATCTTTGGATGCCAAAACCGGTGCGGTACGCGCTTTGGTCGGTGGTTATGATTACCACAGTAAAACGTTTAACCGTGCGACCCAAGCCATGCGCCAACCGGGATCAACCTTTAAGCCATTTGTGTATTCAGCCGCACTGGCGAAAGGCATGACTGCTTCGACACAAATTAACGATGCGCCGATTTCGCTACCGGGTAAAGGCCCGAACGGTACGGTATGGACACCTAAAAATTCAGATGGCCGCTACTCAGGTTACATCACATTGCGCCAAGCGTTAACCGCTTCTAAGAATATGGTGTCCATCCGTATTTTAATGTCCATTGGTGTAAATTATGCGCAACAATATATTCAGCGCTTCGGTTTTAGGCCGTCCGAAATTCCGCCTACTTTGTCGATGGCTTTGGGTACGGGTGAAACCACGCCGTTGAGAATGGCGGAAGGTTATACCGTATTTGCCAATGGCGGTTATCGCGTATCGGCGCATGTGATTGATAAGATTTACGACGGCCAAGGTCGTTTGCGCGCGCAAATGCAGCCTTTGGTGGCCGGGGAAAATGCACCTCAGGTGATTGATCCTCGCAATGCCTATATCATGTATAAAATCATGCAGGATGTGGTTCGTTCCGGTACGGCGCGGAGTGCGAATGCGCTTGGACGTTCGGATATTGCCGGTAAAACAGGTACCACCAACGACAACAAAGATGCATGGTTCATCGGCTTTAATCCGAGCGTGGTAACGGCGGTGTATATTGGTTTTGATAAACCGAAAAGTATGGGTAAAGCCGGTTATGGCGGCACGATTGCGGTGCCAGTATGGGTGGAATATATGCGCTTTGCCCTCAAAGGCATGAAAGTCGTCGGCATGAAAGTGCCTGAAGGTACTGTTACTAAAGATGGTGAGTACTACATGAAAGAGCGTCAGGTGACCAGTACGGATTTGTCGTTGGATAACGGCGGCAGCGTGCCACGCAGTAATGCCGCACCACGCGGCACCCGTCCTGAGGCCGGTGCCAACCGTGATGTAGCGCCACGTCGACAAAACGATGAGGCTTCGCGTTCGGCTCCGCTGGAAACCCCGCTGCCGCCAATCAACAGTAATAACAACGGTGGCAGCAAGCAACTGGATTCATTGTTCTGATGATGTCAAAAGGCCGTCTGAAACGTTTCAGACGGCCTTGTTTTAATATTTGCGGATGATTTGCGGTTTATCAATACTGTATTGGCTATACTCCGTTACAATATTTTGACCGTTTGGCCGCATGCTGGCTGTTTGTTCTTTCAAATGGCATTCAAACCATTCGCCGATGACCTTGTTTACTTCTTCAATGCCTTGCTTTTTCAGGCTGGAGAATAGTTGAATGCTGATACGCTGGCGTTCCATGTAAGGTTTGAGCGATTTTTTTACTTCTCCCAGTGTTTTGATTTGGTCGTTTTTGGAAAGCTTGTCGGCTTTTGACAACAGAATATGCACTGGCCGGCCGGTAGTATGGAAAAAGTCCAACATCTGAATATCTAAAGCTTTTAAAGGATGGCGTGCATCCATAATCAGCACCAAACCGATTAACTGGGGGCGTGTCTGTAAGTAGTTGCCCAAGAGTTTGACCCAGTGTATACGAATGGCTTCAGGTACTTGTGCATAGCCGTAGCCGGGTAAGTCCGCCATAAAATTACCGTTGGCCAGCTCAAAGAAGTTGATGTGCTGGGTGCGGCCCGGGGTTTTGGAAACATAAGCCAAGCGCACGTGATTAGTGAGCGTGTTAATAGCACTTGATTTGCCTGCATTACTGCGTCCGACAAAGGCGATTTCGGCAGGTGTGTCGGGTAAGTCTTTCAAATGATTAACGGTAGTGAAGAATTTTGCGTTTTGAAAGAGGTTCATAGTGGTAATTTAATGTAAAGTTAGTATAGAATACCATGTTTATAGAATCATTAGTTTTAATTTGGTAAAAATATATCCGGTATTATGAGTATAAAAAAGGCATTGTCTCGCTACGCAATGCTGTAATCAGGAGCACTCCATGAAACGATTCACTTTATTGGCTTTAGCCTTGGCGGCAGGTGCGGTGACTGCCGCACCAAAAGCCGATGTGGCAAAAGGCAAAGAAATTGCAACCAACGTTTGTGCTGCATGTCACGCTGCCGACGGTAACAGCGGTATTTCCATGTATCCGAAAGTATCCGCCCAACACGAAGCTTATATTTTCCAACAAACGATGGACATCAAAGAAGGTAAGCGTACCCATGGTTCGGCTGTGGCGATGAAGCCTATGGTGGCAGGTTTATCTGAGCAAGACATCCGCGACGTGTCTGCATTCTATGCCAAACAACAAGCTAAACCGGGTGAAACCAATCCGAAAGAAAATGCGGAATTGGGTGCGAAAATTTTCCGTGGCGGTTTAGCGGATAAAAAAGTACCGGCTTGTATGTCATGTCACGGCCCTAGTGGTGCCGGTATGCCGGGCGGCGGCGCCGATATTATTGCGTATCCGCGCATCGGCGGCCAGCACAAAGCCTACATCGTGGCACAAATGCAGGCTTACCAATCCGGTCAGCGAGAAAGTGCCATGATGCAGGATATTGCCAAACGTATGTCGGCTGAAGAATTGGAAGCAGTTGCCAACTTCATTCAAGGTCTGTATTAAGTTGCACGATTGCGTGATTGCATAACAAGGCCGTCTGAAAAGATTTGATTTCAGACGGCCTTAAGTGCATACGGTAACAAATCATTTAATTAATGTTGGAAAAATTGAGTTGTTTATATTTTTATGAAGAACAGCTTTTGTTTGCTGCTGAAACGGTTGTTTTAGGATTTTGGGGTATTTCCAAAACTGTAAATGGCTCTTTGAGCAAAAAACAAAAAGTGGAAACAATGTTAAATTTTTTACATTTAAAATAATTATCAATATTTTCTGATTAATTGAGTTAGGTGATTTATATTGTATTTATTTTTAAAGTTGTTGTATAGAGTCTACATTTTATGAGTACTACTCAAAAAACCGTTCCGTTTATCCGTCGGCCATGGTTTGCTTTTTTAAGCTCTATGCGCTTTGCCGTTGCTTTGCTCAGCCTGTTGGGTGTGGCTTCGATTATCGGTACGGTCTTGCAGCAAAACCAGCCACAAGTGAACTATGTCGTCAAATTTGGTCCGTTTTGGGCGCAGATTTTCGGTTTTCTAGGCTTGTATGATGTGTATGCTTCGGTTTGGTTCGTCATCATTATGTTGTTTTTGGTGATTTCGACCAGCTTGTGTTTGATTCGCAATGTACCGCCGTTTTTGCGCGAGATCCAATCCTTCCGCGAAAATACCAAAGAAAAATCGCTGGCCGCCATGCGCCATTCGACCGAACTGGAGCAGGGCATTTCGCCAGAAGTGGCTCAGCGCTATTTGGAAGTACAAGGCTTTTCAGCTAAAACTGTGCAACGTGATGACGGTTCGGTTTTGGTGGCGGCCAAAAAAGGCGCAATGAACAAATGGGGTTATATTTTTGCACACGCTGCCCTGATTGTGATTTGTGTCGGCGGCTTGATTGACAGTAATCTTTTACTGAAAGTCGGTATGCTGGCCGGCCGTATCGTACCGGACAACAATGCGGTGTATGCTAAAGACTTCAAACCAGAAAGCGTGCTGAGTACAGCTAATCTATCTTTCCGCGGCAACGTCAACATCAACGAAGGGCAAAGTGCCGACGTGGTGTTTGTCAATGCCGACAACGGCATGTTGGTGCAGGATTTGCCGTTTGAAGTGAAGTTGAAAAAATTCCATATCAATTTTTACGATACCGGGATGCCGAAAGATTTTGCCAGCGATTTGGAAGTAACTGACAAAACTACAGGTGAAAAAGTTGAACAAACCATCCGCGTGAACCATCCGCTGACCATGCACGGCATCACTATTTACCAAGCGAGCTTTGCCGATGGCGGCTCGGATTTGAAATTTAAAGTATGGAATTTGAGTAACCCGAGCCGTCAATCTATTGAGCTGAAAGCTACTTCGATGCGTGATTTTCCGTTTAATATTGGAGATACTTCATACCGCTTGGAATTTGATCAGCTTACGACAATAAATGTCGTAGATATAAGCAAGCCGTCTGAAAAAGCCGATGCCGGAATGCAGGGCATGATTAACGATGTTCGCGCTGTTTCTCAGGAAAACAAAAAATTCACCAACATTGGCCCATCGATTATTTACCGCTTGCGAGACAGCGCCGGCCAGGCCGTAGAATACAAAAACTACATGCTGCCGATTAAGCAGGAAGAGGACTATTTCTTCATCACCGGAACGCGTTCAGGCTTGGTGCAACAATACCGCTGGCTGTGTATTCCGATGGATAAAAGCGGCAAAGCGGATACCTTTATGGCCTTGCGCGAATTACTGAAAGACGAAGCGGCACGCAATAAAGCAGTGCAGCAGGCAACACTCGGCGCGCCGTCTGAAATCAGTGCGCAGTTTAAGCAGGCGGCAAGCAACACTTTGGGCATTTTTGCACAAGGCGGCTATTTGGCTTTGGATCAGTTTGTGACCCAAAATATTCCGAAAGAGCAGCAGGAAAAAATGCAGGGCTATTTCTACCAAATGCTTTTCGGCGTGATGAATGCTGCGGTAGATGAAACCTTGAAAAAATACAATTTACCCGATTGGCCGCAAGATGAAGCGCGCAACCGCTTTGTGTTGCACAGCATGGATGCCTACACCGGCCTGACCGAATATCCGGCACCAATGCTGCTGCAATTGGAAGGTTACACCGAAGTGCGTTCATCGGGCTTGCAGATGACGCGTTCACCAGGTGCTTCATTGGTGTATCTAGGCTCGGTTTTGTTGGTGTTGGGCACGATTTTTATGTTTTATATTCGTGAAAAACGCGCATGGCTGCTGTTTTCAGACGGCCGCGTCCGTTTTGCCATGTCATCTAGCCGCAACGAGCGCGATTTACAAAAAGAATTTCCGCAACACACCCAGCGTTTGCAACAGCTGGCGAAGGATTTAAACCATGACCATTCAAAATAAAGCCGTGCCGGAACACGAACTGTTAACACATAAATCATTCATGCGCAGCCTGAATGCCTTGGATTGGGGCTTTGCTTTAGTCATTGCCGCCATTGCTTACTTTGCACAAGCCCACGTCGGCCATCATATGGATATTTATGAGATGGTGATTTTGTGGGTGTGCGGGGGCATTGCTGTTTTCTTGGGCTGGTTTTTCAAACCGATGCGCTGGTATATCGTGCTGTGTCTGATATTGGCTTATGGCGCGGTGAATCTTTACGCAGGCGACATCAGGCATTCGGACGGTTTTTTGCTGAAATATTTCTTGAGCAGCCAATCGGCGATTATGTGGCAATGTGCGTTTGTGTTTTTTACGCTGTTTGCCTACATGGCCGGCGCAGTGATTGCCAACCGCCAACATCAGGAAACCAATACTTTACTTGGGATGGGAACCGTATTCGGCTGGATTTCCGCCGTTGCCGGTTTCACCGGTTTGTTGGTACGATGGCACGAAAGCTATCTGCTACGCCCTGATGCGGGGCACATTCCGGTATCTAACCTTTACGAAGTGTTTATTTTGTTTTTGGTGATTACCGCGCTGATGTATCTCTATTACGAAGGCCGTTTCGCCGTACAGAAGCTGGGCAGTTTCGTTTATGCCTTTATGGCGGTGGTGGTGTGTTTTGTGTTGTGGTACAGTATTTCGCGTGACGCACATGCCATTCAGCCGCTGATTCCGGCTTTGCAGTCTTGGTGGATGAAGATCCACGTGCCGGCTAACTTCATCGGCTACGGTGCATTCTGTATCGCCGCGATGTTGGGTGTGGCGGAGTTCTGGTCCTTGCGAAACGAAGAAAAGGGCAACCAATCATGGCTGCCGGCTTCGCAAGTCATCGAAGAAGTGATGTATAAAGCGATTGCCGTCGGTTTCCTGTTTTTCACCATTGCCACCATTCTCGGCGCATTATGGGCAGCCGATGCGTGGGGGCGCTATTGGAGCTGGGATCCGAAAGAAACATGGGCGTTTATCGTGTGGTTGAACTATGCGGTTTGGCTGCATTTGCGGCTGGTGGCCGGTTGGCGCGGCCGCGTGTTGGCATGGTGGGCGATTATCGGTTTGTTTGTGACCGCCTTTGCCTTCATCGGCGTGAACATGTTCCTAAGCGGTTTGCACTCTTACGGCTCGTTATAACCCATATTTAATAAAGCCTCCCGAAAGTTAGTTTCGGCCTATTGGACATTTGGGATGATTTTTCATCCCAAATCCTACTCCCGGCTACTAAAATATCTTCTGACAAATATAATCTTACCCCCTCTTCCCAAGCCCGGGGGCATCAGGTTTTCGTCTTTAATTCAGTGAATTTCCCCTCTATAGCTGTTTTACTAAATAACGGGCACAGAAATCTCCAAATGCCGTCATTCCCGCACAGGCGGGAATCCGGTTCCGTCGGGACGGGAACTTGTAAAAAATTACTGAAAACCAACGTTCCGGATTCCCGCCTGCGCGGGAATGACGGATTTCAGGTTTCAGACGGCATGGGAAAAACTTGTACTCATTTTTAAGTCAAACGGCAATAGCCGGTTCAGAAATACCATGACACCGAACCCGCGGCCGAAGGATGGTATTGGCGGCAGTCTTTTCCGATTGAATGGGCTTTGAAAGGGCCTGTTTGGTTTTACGGCGGATGGTTTTCCTGTTGCGGTGGTGGCGCTGCGCCGGTTGCGGACAGGTCTGCCTGCCGTGGGTGTATCCGTATGCGGGCAGCCCGGGGGATGTGGGTTTTGGGGTGAGGAGATACGTGTTACACAGGGGATATTTATATCTTTGCCTGCCGTTTTTACGGCGGTTTTTCACCGGGCTGTTTTGATGGCAAAAAGGGCGCTTTTTATAAACATTGGCAAAAAACCGCCAAAAGGCCTGTATGATAAGGTTTCCGGCGGTTTTTATCATCCCTAATGTCCGATAAGCCTTAGTTTCTTTCAGGCGGCTTTTTATGTCAGAAAAACCGCGTTGTTAGTCTGAGAGATTCAGAAAAACGAACCTACAACACCCCCAAAAGCGCATCACCTTCAAATCATTGTGCGGCTTAACTGTATCACCGAACGGCAGTACTCTTTTTGCCGGTGTCCCGAATCCTGAAAAGGAAACGATCATGCTGCTGTTCCATTAAGCTACGGATAATGTGTTTGACCCTACCGTCGGTCTGCGGCCGGGCAAGACCGGCAAACTTCTAACCGATATTGTTTGCACGCAGGCAACCGCCACGGATGAGCCGCACGGCTCCGATATCCCATAACGTTGTCGGAATAAACGCATGGGGATAGGAACGACAATCTTCCATCTCGCATAAACGGAACCCGGCAGCACTTTCGACTGTCCGGTCAGGCAAAATGGATGTTTGTTTCAGTATGGTTTTGATTGCCTTTCAAGACTGCAAACGACGCCGGCTTTTCTTTTATCCCTGAGACCGTGATGTTTGGTAGCCGTTCGTTTCATTTTGAGCGGACTCAGTCAAAATCAGTTTTTATCCGAGTCCAAATCAGCTTTGTATTCGATACGGCCGTGGTCTTTGTCTTCAATCGAAACATCCAATTCTTGATTGCCGCGTTTGAATTTTAAGCCGGCATCGTCACGTTTGATTTCGGATTCAACCACTTTAAAGCCTTTACTTTTGGCGTGGGCGATGACTTTTTTGGCCAATGCAGGGATAGAAGTGTTGTGCTTCGACAGTTCGGCTTCGTATTCAAACTCACCGTTGCCTTGGCGGTCGGCTTTGATGGTTTTCGCACCGGCAGGTTTGTAGATTTCAGACGGCAGTGGTGTAGCAAATGCGCTGGCTGAAAACAGCGCCAATACACCGGTCAACATCAAAGATTTCGTTTTGTTCATGAGAGCTTCCTTTTCTTTAAAAAGGCATTAAATTCGTCATGCAGCGGATTGTAGCGTCAGCATTAAAAAGTCGGCAAGTGGTTAAACCGGCTTTTACCTTAGCGGATTTTTTTGCCATTCGGTTTACTGCTCTTTGCAAAACTGCTGAAACTTACGCAAATTGCTGCATTTTTGCCATCACATTACGCTAAAAAACCGCATATCTTCCGTTGATGTGCGCAGCAGACAGGATTAAAATCGGCTAAAATACGGAATTCAGTTTTCAGACGGCCTTGATAAATATGTTGGTATTGGGAATCGAATCTTCTTGTGATGAAACCGGTGTTGCTTTATATGACACCGAACGCGGTTTGCTGGCACACCATCTGCATACGCAAATGGCCATGCATGCCGAATACGGCGGCGTGGTGCCGGAATTGGCCAGCCGTGACCACATCCGCCGCGTCGTGCCGCTGACTGAAGGCGTATTACAGGAAGCAGGCGTGGGTTATGACGACATTGATGCCGTCGCTTTTACACAAGGGCCGGGTTTGGGTGGCGCGTTGTTGGCCGGTTCCGGCTATGCCAACGCTTTGGCGTTTGCGCTGAACAAGCCCGTGATTCCCGTGCATCATTTGGAAGGCCATCTGCTGTCGCCGCTTTTGGCGGATGAAAAACCGGAATTTCCGTTTGTCGCCTTATTGGTGTCGGGCGGGCACACGCAATTTATGGCGGTGCGCGGTATCGGTGATTACACCTTGCTGGGTGAGAGTGTTGATGATGCGGCGGGAGAGGCGTTTGATAAAACCGCCAAATTACTGGGTTTGCCGTATCCGGGCGGCGCAAAATTGTCGGAGCTGGCCAAATCGGGTACGCCCAATGCGTTTGCCTTCCCGCGCCCGATGCTGCATTCGCATGATTTGCAGATGAGTTTTTCCGGTTTGAAAACCGCCGTGTTGACCGCCGTGGAAAAAGTCCGTGCCGAAACCGGCAGTAATAAAATTTCCGGGCAAACGCGCAACGACATCTGCTACGCATTTCAAGATGCAGTGGTTGACGTGTTGGTCGCCAAATCGAAAAAAGCTCTGCTCGATACGGGTTTCCGCACACTGGTGGTGGCCGGTGGTGTGGGAGCCAACTGGAAGCTGCGCGACGAATTCAGCCGCTTAAGCGTGCAAATGCCGTCTGAAAAAGGCAAGCCGAAAGCAGAAGCGGTTAAAGTGTTTTTCCCACCGATGGCATATTGCACCGACAACGGCGCGATGATTGCCTTTGCTGGCGCGATGCGTTTGCAGGACAGAAAACAAGCCGCCGGTTTTAATGTAAAACCGCGCTGGCCGCTGTCAGATATTGTGAAAGCGTGATGTGCCGTTGAGTTGGAAACAAAAGGCCGTCCGAACAAGATTGAAACGCAATCAGAGATTGCCGTCCTACCCGTTCGGACGGCCTTTCTAAGCCAAACCCGATTTATTTTTGGTTTTTCTCGATGATTTCTTTAAGCTGCGGCATCGGGCTGTAGCCGCTTTGGGTACGGCCGTTCGGGAAGACCAAGGTCGGTGTGCCGGTGAAGCCCAGTTGTTCGCCTAAAGACATGGTTTCAGCCACAGGATTATCGCATGCTTTAGCGGCAGCAGGGGCTTTGCCTTCGCGCATCCATTCCGTCCACGCTTTGCTTGCGTTTGGCTGACACCAGATGTTTTCGGCTTTGCGCTGCGCATCAGGGTGCAGGCTGGTAATCGGCATCATGAAGTTGTAAATCGTGATGTCGGTCATTTTGGCAAACTCATGCTCCAAGCGTTTGCAGAACGGGCAGTCAGGATCGCTGAACACAGCGATTTTCAGCTTGCCGTTGCCGCGTACTTCTTTGATCGCTTTGTCTAAAGGCAGGCTGTTGAAATCAATTTTGTTCAATTCCGCTGCGCGCTCATCGGTCAGGCTTTCACGCGTGTTCACATCAATCAGATTGCCGACCAGCATGTAATCGCCTTTGGCATCGGTGTAAATAATCTGATTGCCGCTCACCACCACTTCATAAACGCCCTGAATCGGGGTTTCGCCCACGCCCGTCACTTTCAAATCCTGCGCTTCATACACTTTTTCCAGCTTGGTTTTCAATGATTCGGCTACGCCTTTGTCGGCGGCTTTCGGTGCGGCGGCCGAAGCGGTAGCAGTCGTTGCGGAAGCTGTCCCTTTATTGGTGGCGGTGGTTTGACCGCAAGCTACCAACGGCAGCAGCACCAACGGCAGTAATGTGTTGATTAATTTTAGTTTCATGTTGCTTTGAAATAGAAAAGGAAAGGACACATTGTAACAAAACTCGGCGTGTAAGTGCAGATAAGTTTTTTGACGTATCGCTTGCTGATAAAATGAATACTTTGAAATTGTCTGAATCATCAGGCATGAAAAATACAACCATTTGATTTTAATTATGAATTATCACAATATCGCCCTTAATGTACCGCTTTCGGACGGCCTTTTGACTTATGCCCATCACGAAGCTTTGCCGGCGGGCACGCGTGTGGTGGTGCCGTTCCGCAACAAATTGCAAGTCGGCATCGTGTGGGCTGGCGGCATGACGCCTGATATTGATGTGCGAAAGATTCAAAGCGTTCAGACGGCCTTTGATGATGAAGCGCTGCTGCCGGCCGACTGGCGCGCGCTGCTGGAATTTACCGCGCGTTATTACCATTATCCGCTGGGACCTGCCGTGTTTACTGCTTTGCCTCAGGGGTTGAAGGAAATCAAGCCTGTGTCCATGCCCGAGCTGCCACTTTTTTACACCTTAAATGAGTCCGGCAGGGCGCAAGTGCCCCCGCCCGGGCGTTTTCATAAAAAACGCGCCGTGTGGGATGCCTTGCTTTCAGGCGGCCTGACGATACCCGATTTGAAAAAAATCCATGCCCAAGCGGAAAAATTATTGGGCGAATGGGCAGAACAAGGCTGGATAGACATTTTCCATGCCGCTGCCCCGAAATTGATGCCGTCTGAACATAAATTAAACGCCGGGCAGCAACATGCTTCGCAGCAGATTCAGACGGCCTTCGGACAATTCCAGCCGTTTCTGCTTTACGGCATTACTGGCAGCGGTAAAACCGAAGTCTATTTCGATGTCATCGCGCAAGTGTTGGCGCAGGGCAAACAGGTATTGTTTCTGCTGCCTGAAATCAACCTTACCCCGCAGCTTTTGAAGCGCGTGCAGAACCGTTTTGCCGGTGTGCCGACTGCCGTATTGCACAGTCAAACTGCCGCCGGCAAACGCACGCAGGATTATTTGCGTGCGATGTCGGGGCAGGCGAAACTGGTTATCGGTACGCGGTTGGCGGTGTTCGCGCCGATGAGCGGGCTGGGTCTGATTGTGGTCGATGAAGAACACGATGCGTCGTTCAAACAAGACAACGAATTGCACTATTATGCGCGCGATTTGGCGGTGTGGCGGGCGAAACAGGTCGGCTGTCCGATTGTGTTGGGCAGCGCGACACCGAGTTTGGAAAGCTGGCGCAAAGCGCAAAGCGGCGCGTATCGTCTGCTCGAATTGACCGAACGCGCCCATGCTGCCGCGCAATTGCCGCAGGTGGATATTTTAAACGTAGGCTGTATGAAACTCGACAACGGCTTTTCGCACCAAGCCTTGAAGCTGTTGCAAGAAAATTATGATGCGGGCGGTATGTCGCTGGTGTATCTCAACCGCCGCGGTTTTTCACCGGCCTTGTTTTGCGGCGATTGCGGCCATACTTTCAGCTGTCCGAATTGTTCCGCCAAAATGGTATTGCACCAACGTGCACGGCAATTGCGCTGCCACCATTGCGATCACCGCGAACCGGTCCCTTGCAAATGTCCCGATTGCGGCAACCAGGATTTGATTCCTGTCGGCCACGGTACGCAGCGCATCGAAGAAACTTTGCGCAATTTTATGCCGCAGGCCAGAGTCGTGCGTGTTGACCGTGACAGTACATCACGCAAAGACGATTGGGCGGATTTGTACCAACGGATTGCCGCCGACGATGTGGATATTCTCGTCGGCACGCAAATGTTGGCTAAAGGCCATGATTTCGCGCGGTTGAATCTGGTGATTGTGTTAAACGCCGACAGCAGCCTATACAGCTCTGATTTCCGTGCGTCGGAACGTTTGTTTGCCGAACTGATGCAGGTATCCGGCAGGGCAGGGCGTGCCGATAAAGCAGGGCAAGTGTTGATACAGACCCGGCTGCCCGACCATGCCGTATTTGCTGCTGTGAAAGCACAAGATTACCGCCATTTTGCCACGAACGAATTGGCTGAACGGCAAATGTTTGCCATGCCGCCATTCGCTTTTCAGGCGGCTATTCGTGCCGATGCCGCGAATGTGGCGCAGGCGGTGGATTTTTTGAACGACATAAAAGCCGTGATTCAGCCTTTGCTGCAAGAGAGCGTCACCCAATTCGGCCCCGCCCCCATGCTGATGGTGCGGCTAGCCGAACGCGAACGGGCGCAGATTTTTCTCGAATCCGCATCGCGCAGGGATTTGCATCATGCGGTGGGTTTGTGGGTGCAGGTGTTGCAGCAAAACCGCGACCACAAAATCCGCTGGAGCGTGGATGTGGATGTGCAGGATATGTGATAAAGGCTGGGGGAGTGCAGACTCATCCTCTTTCGCCTATTTTTTTTGCGCCTCGCCCTCGCCCTCGAACACTTGCTTGTCTGTATGACCTGTCTGCGCGTTTTGCGATGCTGCCGCTTTGAATTACACTCACATCCGGGGTTTTGCACAGCACCCGGGTTGTCTGAAAAGCTCAGACGGCCTTGTCAATAAAAACAATTTTAAATCATCGGCGACCATACGCTTTCTTCTTTCAAAAGCGTATCAACCGCTTCGGCGGTGCTGACAAATAGGCTGCCTGAGAGATTTTTCATCATCACCGAATGTTGCAGCTTATCTGCCAGTGGCTCTTTGATGTCGGAAAAATGCAGCGAGATATTTTGTTTTTTCAAATCATAATTGAGCAATAACAGCATTTCTTGTGCGGTCAGGTCGATATTGTTGACGGCGGAAAGCATTAAAATCAGGTGTTTGCAGTCGGGCTGCGCGGCAAGAGTGCGTTCCAGATAATGCCGTATCGGTTGGGCATTGCCGTAGAATATACTTTCGTCAATGCGTATGATGAGCAGGTTGCTATATTGCGTGGTCGGATAGCGGGTAATACTGCGGAAGTGGCCGTCTGAAGTGTGGCCGACGACGGTCAAATGCGGGTGGCTCGACTGCCAAATCAGCCCGGCAAACGACACCAAAACCCCCAATACCAAACCGGTGTTGAGGCCAAACAGCAACACGCCGGAGCAGGCAGTCAGAAATGCGGCAACATCGGTTTTGTCACTGCGGGCGGCACGTTTTAGCGTGTCCCAGTCCATCATGCTGAGAATCGCCACCATGATGTTGGCTGCCAATACGGCATAAGGCAACGGTTCGAGATAGCCGGCCAGCAGCAATAAAAATGCCGCCATTACGCCGACTGAAATGATTCCGGCCAACGGTGTTTGCGCGCCGGCATCGGCATTCACCGCCGTGCGCGAGAAGCCGCCGACTACGGGGAAGCTTTGGAAGAATGCGCCAATCATGTTTGCCCAGCCCAAGCCTTTTAATTCTTGATTGGTGTCGAAATGTTCCTGCCGTTTGCGCGCGCAGCTGGCAGCAACGGAATTACTGGAGACAAAGGCAATCAGCGCAATTAAGGCCGCAGCAGGCAGCAAGTGGAGGATTTGACTCAATACATCATGCAGGCCGTCTGAAAACGGCAACACAAAATGCGGCAGTTTGGCCGGTACATACTCAATCACGGCGATGCCGTTTTGTTGAAAATCCAATATCAAGCTGAACGCCACTGCCGCTATCATAATGATTAAGGGCAGCAGGCGGACGATAAATTGGGCGGTTTTCAGCGTGAGCCAATGTGCCAGCCAACGCTTGAGATAATAGCGGTTGATGAAAAACAGACCGAACGCCAGCGCACCGACCATCAGGGTAGGCAAATGCAGCGTGTGAATGCGGTTGATAAACGATAGGGTGTAATCGATAATGGTGCTGCCTGAAAGGTTGGCGCCGATTAAGAACTTGATTTGGCTGATAAAAACCAGAATTGATGCCCCGGTGACAAAACCCGCAGTCACGCCTTGGCTGATGAAACGGGTAATCCAACCTAAGCGAAACAGTGAAGCCAGCCACAATAATGCACCCATCAGCAAAGCCAAAAATGCGGCCAACAGCGCATATTGCTCTGGCGGCAAATGTTGATAGCCTTGCAGGGCATGGGCGGTCATGATAGCGGTGACGGCGACGGGTCCTACGGCATTGACGTTGCTCGCACCAACCCACGCATACACCAACACCGGCACAATCGCACTGTATAAACCATACACCGGCGGCAAGCCCGCCAGCGCGGCATAACCCAAGCTTTGCGGAATCACGATGATGCCGACAACCAAACCCGCTATGATGTCTTGGCTGAGACAGCGGCGGTCGTAACGGCGTAGCCAAAGCGGAAGTTGGAAGGATTGAGTCATGGCAATTTAGAATCAAATTAACGGTATGGTCTGCAAAGGTTTTCTTGATTATAAAACGATTTGAATCGATGAGGAAATTTCGTGCTTTGCAAGGGAAGGCTGTCTGAAAGCTATATTTTCTGTTCAGAATATATAATTGATAATGTATTGGGATATTTTACATTAGAAGAAAGTATATATGAGTTTCAGACGGCCTTGTTTTATAATAACGGATTTGCACTATCTTTAAAGTCCCGCCATGACATTTCCCCAATCTCTCGCCATATTTATGCTTGCTACCTGCTCTCTGCCTGCGATGGCCTTGAACTTCGGCAAAATCCGTGCCGATGAAATTTCGGTGTATGTGCAGGATTTAGACACTGGAAAAGTGCAGATTGACCACCGCTCGGGCGTACCGGTGAACCCGGCTTCCACCATGAAACTGGTGACCGCGTTTGCTGCATTTCAAGCCTTGGGCAAGAATTATCGCTGGACGACTAATTTTAAAAGCCCGGCGCCGATCACTGGTGACACACTAAACGGCGATATTTATTGGGAAGGCAGCGGCGATCCGGTGCTTGACCAAGAAGGTTTAATTGCCTTGCAGCAGCAGTTGCGCGATCGCGGTATCCGCAATATTGCCGGACAATTGGTGCTTGACCGCAGCCTGTGGGGCGACATCAAAAACAGTAAGGAATTTGCCGCCGATGAAGCGGAAACCTACATGACACCGCCTGATCCCAACCGCTTGGCGTATAAAGTAGTGGCGGTGAAAGGGGAACGTAATCCTTTGGGCGATATTGTGTGGACAACCAATCCGCCGCTGCCGAACATCAAGCTCGACAATCAAGCCACGGTAGTGCCGTCTACTGCCGAATGCAAATCCATCAGCCGCTACATGAGCGGCCGATACAGCGGTGGCGCATTGATTATCAGCGGTAATGTGCCGGAAACCTGTTTGAGCGAGACTTTGTATGTCAACATGCTGACTTCACAAGATTTTGCCCGCCGCAGTTTCATCAATCAATGGCGCGCCGGAGGCGGCATGATTTCAGACGGCCTGAAAGTAACCGCCACGCCGTCTGAAGCCAAAACGTTAGCCACCCTGCAATCTAAGCCTTTGAGCGGGATTTTGGCGGACATGAACAAGTTTTCCAATAATCTGATTGCGCGTTCGGTATTTTTAAAACTGGGACAGGATAAGGATTTACAGGAAGCCTTACACCGAGCCGACTCAGCGGTGAAGCTGGAATTGGGCATGGCTGGTGTAGATACCACTCATCTGGTGTTGGAAAACGGTTCCGGCTTGTCGCGTAAAGAACGGGTAACGGCGAAAATGATGGGGCAATTATTAGAACAAGCCTATTTCAGCCGCTATAAAGACGAGTTTATCAACACTTTGCCAATTGCCGGTGTAGATGGCACGCTGAAAGCACGTTTGAAACAAGCAGGCAGCAATCTGCGCCTGAAAACCGGCACGCTCAAAAATGTGCGCGCGCTGGCTGGCTATTGGCTGGGCAGGCAGCCGAAAGTCGTGGTAGTGGTGATTAACAGCCCGCATTCTGATGCTTATTTAAAAGACATGGACAGGCTGGTGTCGGAAATCGTTTTGCCGGGAGGGAAAAGTTGGGTCACATTGGCCGCCAGCTGCGAAGCGCGGCAAGATGTTTGAATCAGTTTGAAAAATAATCATAAAAGGCCGTCTGAAACCACTTTTCAGACGGCCTTTCGGTTTTCTAATAGAAGCCATAGCTGATTAAATGAATAATGAGATAGGTCGGATTCTTGAATCCGACACTTGCTTAAAAACCAAGAAACCACTTAAATTCAAGGTAAAATTTGCCTTTTCGAGAAAAGGTCAGATACCGGGTATCTAACCTGCTCCGTGTGTTCATTTTTAAGTTAATAATTTATTAATGAAAAAATATCTGTTATTCAGTTACGTTTGATTTTAAATAAGAGGCTGTAAAATAAGGGCTGTATTAGATTGGCAGTTATGTTACTCATTCGAAAATGAAGATAACACACTGTAAATTATCTGAAAAAGTACAAAAGAAACAACTTGGGTTTTTGTACCTGGAGTTACTGCCCGTCCGGCTGCCGGTTTATTGGATATCCACCCCAATGCAGCAGCGTTGTTTACCGTAAAACCCGTCAGGTTGTTGCCTGCCATTTAACGCTTCAAGCAGATAAAGTTTTTGATGGTTCCGTCGGATTTGATGAAAGTTATTTTGGCGGGCTGCGCAAAGGCAAACAGGATTGCGAAAGCAGTGGGTAAAGCCGCTCCGTATCCGGTATTTTGAAACGGCAGGATAGGTGTATGCTTTGCTGTCGTTAAATAAAACAAAATTTTTGCTTTCGTCACCGGTGGCTTGGTATTTCAACAAAGTCATCCGGCGCAAATCACCGCTTTTTTCGTCGATGATGGCTTTCACAGTATCGGTGGTTACGGTAATCGGTTCGGCAGGTGTGAGCGCTGCTTCATTTCGGGCAACGACTGGCGCCGTAAGGTTTATTACCGTTGTTGCAGAAAACACCGGGAAAGGTACGTCACTGCCTGTTATTAAACGGAAAACCATGCCTGACAGCATTGTTTGTACAGACGGTTATAAAGCTGTGATGTTGTTGGCTGTCAGTGGGTTTACTTAACCGAATCAATCGTTCAGGGCTTTTTGCAGGCCGTCAAAACCACATTGATGGTATTGAAAATTTCCGGAATCAGGCAAAGCGAATTCTACGGAAATAAGACGGAATTGACCGGAAATCTTTCCTTTTATTCCTGAAAGAATGTGAATTTTGTTTTAACTTTGGCGCACCAAAAGGGCAGCTTAAAGTCTTGCGGTTTTGGTGTGGTATTTAAGGCTGAGCTAATACAGTCTCTGAAATAATCAGCCGTGTGTAAGGAAGATAGTTTCATTGAAAAAAACAATAAAGGTTTGATTGGCTAGAAGCGTCCTCATTTCATCATGCTGCATCTTTACTCGGCATAAAAACCCATCTGCTGCGTTAAAAGTGCGCGCAAGGTGTCCCAACCTTGCTGCACTTTTCGCCTTGCATGCGCGGTTTTCTACTCAAAAATTTGCGATGCAGCGCAGACAAAATTAAGGATACGCCCTAATCACACACTGTTTTTTTATAGAAAAAGAGCTTAATTTTATTTGATTATCAAAAAAATCGCTTGCTGTCGCTTTGCAAGCTGCAGGAATTGCGGTATGCTGAAACCGAATATTTACAAATTTTGATGTAATTTAAATATATCTGGTTGTAAATAAAATAAATTTGTCTTTATGACGCATGAAAAGTGCATAAAGGCCGAGTTGTTGTTTTTTTATTAGAAGAAAAAATTTCAGATTTAAATCTGCTTATTTAAAAATAAGTTTATTAAAAATGAGGAGCGATATATGAATCCCATGTATATCACGTTTGGTTTATACCTGATTGCGGTGTTGCTGATTGGTTTGGCTGCCTATTTTTCCACCCGCAATTTCGACGACTATATTCTCGGCGGCCGCAGCTTGGGCCCTTATGTGACGGCGATGTCGGCCGGGGCATCCGATATGTCCGGATGGTTGCTGATGGGCTTGCCGGGGGCAATTTACGCCGTCGGTTTGAGTGAGGCTTGGATTGCCATCGGCCTGACTATCGGCGCATGGCTCAACTGGCTGCTCGTGTCCGGCCGTTTGCGTGTGCACACCGAATACGCCAACAACGCCTTAACCCTGCCGGATTATTTCTTCCACCGCTTTGGTGCCAAAGGCCAAGCGATGAAGGTGATTTCCGCCATTATTATTTTGTTTTTTTTCACCATTTACTGCGCGTCAGGAGTGGTAGCAGGTGCGCGCTTGTTCCAAAGCCTGTTTGAAGGCATGAGCTACGAAACCGCCATCTGGTTAGGAGCGGGGGCGACCATTGCCTACACCTTTATCGGCGGCTTCTTGGCCGTGAGCTGGACCGATACCGTGCAAGCGACATTGATGTTGTTTGCCCTGATTCTGACCCCTGTGATGGTGTATTTGAGCTTGGACGGTGTGGAGGAAATGAGCGCAGCGGTGCAAGCCGTGGCCGCGACCACCAGCCAAGAATACGGCAGCCTGTTTGCCGGAACCACCTTCTTAGGCATTGTCTCCACCGCAGCATGGGGCTTGGGCTATTTCGGCCAGCCGCACATTTTGGCACGCTTCATGGCGGCTGAAAACGTGAAATCCCTGAAAAGTGCACGCCGTATCGGTATGACTTGGATGATTGTCTGTTTGGCCGGTGCCGTAGCCGTGGGTTATTTCGGTATCGCTTACTTCGGCGGACATCCTGAACAAGTGAGTGCGATGGAAGGCAACAATGAACGTGTGTTCATCGCCTTGGCGACATTATTGTTCAACCCATGGATTGCCGGTGTGATTTTGAGCGCGATTTTGGCCGCAGTGATGTCTACCCTTTCTTGCCAATTGCTGGTGTGTTCAAGTGCGATTACCGAAGATTTCTACAAAGGCTTCCTGCGCCCTGATGCCGAACAAAAAGAATTGGTGTGGGTCGGTCGCATCATGGTATTGGCCGTAGCCGTAATCGCCATTTTGATTGCCGGTAACCCGGGCAGCAAAGTTTTGGGCCTGGTGTCTTACGCATGGGCAGGCTTCGGCGCTGCGTTTGGTCCGGTGGTAATCTTATCCGTATTCTGGAAACGTATGACTGCCAACGGCGCACTGTGGGGCATGGTTACCGGTGCCGTAGTGGTAGTATTGTGGGCAGAATTCACCAATCCGGCACTCAAAGCCGCCGGTATGGCCACCATGTACGAAATCGTACCGGGTTTTATCGCCTGTTGGTTGGTGACTTACATTGTGTCCCTGATGGGCAAAGAGCCTAGCCGCGAAGTGATTGAGAAATTTGAAAAAGCCGATGTGGATTACCGTGCGGAAAGCCGCTTTGAATAGGTGAAAAAGGCCGTCAGAAAAGGAATTTTCAGACGGCCTTTTTCCTGTGTTTCAAATTTTATTTATTGGTTATATTTATGTAGAAAATCATCAAACAAATAGTTACAAGCATGTGGTAATAATAAAAATGGGTCTATTGTGGACATTGGGATTGGTATTTACCCAAATGTTTTTTCCTAGTAACCAAAAAATCTTTTTAAATAACGTCTTATTATCCCTGCTTATATCCGAATAACAGCGACTTTTTGTCAGATTCGACACTATTAACCCCTTTTTTCATTTAAATGTAAATAAAATAGACGGATTGTGTTTCAGGCTGTTATACCTGGTTCTTAGTTTTGGGGCTGTATTAGATTGGCAGTTATGTTACTCATTCGAAAATGAAGATAACACACTGTAAATTATCTGAAAAAGTACAAAAGAAACAACTTGGGTTTTTGTACCCGGAGTTACTGCCCGTCCGGCTGCCGGTTTATTGGATATCCACCCCAATGCAGCAGCGTTGTTTACCGTAAAACCCGTCAGGTTGTTGCCTGCCATTTAACGCTTCAAGCAGATAAAGTTTTTGATGGTTCCGTCGGACTGGATGGGTGGTATTCCGGCGTTCAGTGTAAAGGCAAACGGGATCGCGAAAGCAGCGGGTAAAGCCTCTCCGTATCCGGTATTTTGAAACGGCAGGGTAGGGTTTATTACCGTTGTTGCAGTTTTATAAACATTGACAAAAAATCGCTAAAAGCCTTAAAAAGGATATGCATCAAATTTTATCTTTTTGTTTGTTTTTAGTGATTAAATGAAATGTATACTTCTAATTTTCTTAATCTTATCTTGAATACAGATAGTTATAAAGCATCCCATTGGCTCCAATATCCCCCGAATACAGAATATATTTCTTACTATATTGAAGCGCGTGGGGGAAATTTCGATGTGCTTGCGTTTGGTTTGCAAGCATTTATTAAAGAATATTTACTCAAACCTATCACGCAAAATGATATTGATGAAGCTGAGATTGTCTTGACTGCACACGGCTTACCATTTAATCGTCAAGGTTGGCAACATTTATTGGAGAAATATCGAGGTCTATTACCAATCAAAATCGAAGCCGTACCAGAAGGCACTGTGCTACCTGTCGGAAATGTGATTTGCCAAATTGTAAATACTGATCCTGAGTTTTTTTGGTTAGTTGGCTATTTAGAAACAGCCTTATTGCGTGCGATTTGGTATCCCTCTACAGTGGGGAGTGTGTCATATTTCTGTAAACAAAAAATTAAAGCAGCATTAGAAAAATCATCAGATCGCTTAGAAGGGATTGATTTTAAATTGCACGATTTCGGTGCTCGTGGTGCTTCAAGTTTAGAAACTGTGGCATTAGGTGGCTTAGCACATTTAGTGAATTTTATGGGAACCGACAGTGTGTCTGCACTTGTTGCTGCAAAGCGTTGGTATAACGCTACTACAATGCCTGCGTTTTCGATTCCTGCGGCGGAGCACAGCACAATGACTTCTTGGGGAAAAGAGAGAGAAGTGGATGCTTACCGTAATATGGTTGAGCAATTTGGAGGTGAAAATAAAATTTATTCAGTAGTGTCAGATAGTTATAATCTTTGGAATACTTTAGAAAATATTTGGAGTGCTGAACTAAAAGATCTGGTGGAGTTAAAAGGAGGCACTTTAGTGATTCGCTTGGATAGCGGTGATCCTGTTGAAGTGGTTTGTCGCGCTTTAACGATCTTGGCTGAAGAATTTGGCACGACCTTAAATAGTAAAGGTTATAAAGTCTTGCCTGATTGTGTACGTCTTATTCAGGGTGATGGCATTAATGTGAATTCTTTAGGTAAAATCTTGGAGGCAATTATTGCCAGAGGTTTTAGTGTTGAGAATGTCGCCTTTGGTATGGGCGGCGGATTATTACAGCAAGTAAATCGAGACACAATGAGTTGGGCAATGAAAGCCAGTGCAGTGTGTATTGCGGGTGAATGGTATGATGTCTATAAAGATCCGATTACCAGCCGAGAAAAACGCTCGAAAAGGGGTATCCTTGCCTTAGTGAAACAAGAGAAGGGGTGGCACACGATTGAAAAAAAGGCGCTTGGACAGCAAAAAAATCAGCTTCGCACGGTGTTTCTCAATGGAGAATTATTGATTGATGAACATTTTGATGATATTCGGAAGAGAGCGGTTTTCTAAAATTATGATTAAGTATTCTAGCGACTTTTACCATTCTAAATATCTAATAGGCCTTCAAACAAATGCAGAATCAGATTGATGACGAAGTGGTTTGTACAGAAAAGGCCATCTGAAACATTCAGACGGCCTTTAACGATACGACCGTTATTTAGCGGCTGACGCCGTTAGTTTTGAGCAATTTTATCAATCTGACAGTGCACTTTCTGTTGTTTGGCTTGCTGCGCAAGTTGGTTGCGCATTAGTCCGAACAGCTGCGCTTCCGGATTGCGATTGACTGCGCTGAGTTTGAACAGATAAAACTTATCCTGTAGTTTTACCGGATTGTGTGCCATGCCGCCACGGTCCATCGGCTCAACAATCTTGCTTGGCCATTTCCAGCGGGAATTGATGCGGCATAATAAATTTATTGAACGCTTGCTCGGGATTCGGATAATGCTTTATCAAATCGTCAAACGACAATCCTTGAGCAGCAATGCTTGCGCGGCACGGGTTTCTTGTTCGTTGCATCAGAATCTATCGTAATCCCCTCACCTACTCCAATAGTTGTACAATTTGGATTGGGCTGTGGTCTGTAACGGCCTGACATATTTCCGTTGGGGAAATATGATAGCCACCATCATTTCTACAATCTGCCCTCTTTGAACTGCCAGACGGGGGAGAGACAGGTTGCTGTGGCTTTATCTGTTGCTGTTTACCGATAAAATGACTGCGTGCATACGATTACGCTGCTACGGGCGGCTAACCGTACCGCGCGGCCATTAATGAAAACCCGAATCTGCATAACCTACTGGTTCATTATTTCAAGCACTTGCTGTTAAATTTTCTGTGATTTTCATACAAATCGTAAACATCTTCTGCTTACGCGCTACGGAAGTTTTGCCAAGGCAGATTAGGCTGCTAAGAAGCTGTTTGAATTCATCGCGGTTTTCGATAACCTGATAGGAATCATCGCGGCAGTTGTAAAGAAAACAGATAAGAATATTTCCGCCGAAAGTCGGTCTATTTGTCTATAGACATACGGTAAATCAACAAACCAGCCGCTTTCCACCCATGCGAAACCCAACCGCTCTTGCCAACCAAAACTTTAAATTGATACTTATCGTATTTCTTTAACTTTAAAAACTTCCTAAAATCGGCTCTGAAAAAACAGGGGTGATTTAAATATCAAAATAATCAAAATGCAAAACAATGCCCCTAAAAAAATATAAAAATATTTTGACTGTGTTTCGGCAAATCTGCTATTTTTATCTGACTTTATTTTTAAAGCTGCGCAGGTACTGTTAGCAGCGTGCTTTTGGCATCGTAACTGTACGGATGCTGTTTATGCCGTCTGAAACTTATATATTTTTTCAGACGGCTTTTTGTTGTTTGAGTTTAAGGTTGCTGCTTTTCATTTACTGTATCAAAGTTCACTGTACCAATCCACCGAACAAATCCAGTCAATCCGGATTATCTTCTTCAATCAAGCGGATTTTCCATTCGCGCCGCCATTTTTTCATGGCTTTTTCTTTGGCAATCGCTTGCGGCATGCTTTCAAAAAATTCATACCACACTGATTTTGTACAAATCGTTATCGGTGGTGTCGCGTTCCAGATATTGCGCATAATTAGGTGGCATAAAACTGGGCTTTCATGGTTTTAAATTGGTTTCGGACTTCGGGGTCTTTATCCAATTCGGCCTTAAGGGCTTCGTTTTTCAACACTTCAAACGCCTGCAATTAACGTACCATATATATCCTTGCGGATGGAGGCACCATTTGGTTTGGATTTTGATCGGTTGGGTGCAACATTTACTTCACCATCCTGTTGAAGCGTTCGGCAGAGATTTCAGGCGTTTTGGCAATCGCAAGTCCGGCCAAAGAATACCGGCAACTGCCGTTTGATACTTCATCATCAACTCCGTCATTGACTATTTGGCCGGTTTGATATTGGCTTTTTGCAGCAGCGATTGCACCGATGCATCAATGCGTGCAGCCTGCAAATCACGGGCAATGCCGTTTTTCGCCTGCTCGTAAGTCGGCAAGGTGATGTTGCGGCGGTCGTTTACATAGAATACGCTGTAAACATTGCCGTTTTGCAGCGGCTTGGCCGTGAAACCGCCTTTTTTAAGGTCTTTAACTGCGTTGTACAAAGGCGGCGCAGATTGCTTCAAATCTTTGAGCGGCACATAAGCATTAGGAATGCCACCGGCTTGTTTGGCCTGCTCGTCAACTGAATATTGTTCCAGCATGCTGCGGAAGCTTTTTTTCGCTTTCAAACCGGCGATCGCTTTTTCGGCATTGGTGCTGTTGGTGGTGGCGATTTCGCCCAATTGCACTTCCTGCGTACCTTTATAGAACTTGCTGAAATCGTCGTAAGCGGCTTTCACGTCTTTTTCCTGTACCGGATTTTGTTTGGCCGTATGAGCGGCATAGGCTTGGCCTAATAATTCGCCTTCAAATACCGCCCATTCGGTTTTGAAGTTGGCTTTTTTAGACGCCCCGCTTTTATCGGCAGCCGTACGTGCTTGTTGCAGGGCTTGTTTGTATTCCGCACTTTGGTCTAATTTCAAGCGTTTGGCTTCTTGTCCGACCACGGTTGAAATTACTTGACGTTCGGTCAGGTCGCGACGCAGGGCAGGAGTGTCCCGGATTTCGCTGTTTTCTGCGCGGATAGCCTTCACTTGGGCATCAATCACGCTGCTGTCGATGGCCTGGCCGTTGACGGTGACCAAAGTTTGAGCCAACAGGCTGCCTGAAGTGAGGGCAAACAAGACTGCCGAAGCAAAATAAGTTTTTTTCATAAGTTTCTCGATTATGTTGTCAAATCAATTAAAATATTCATCAGGGGTGACGGCCTTGATGCTCAAGGCATGAATCAGGCCGTCTGAAAATAAATCGTGTAATAAGGTTTTCACCATACGTTGGCGGTTGAGGCGGCTGAGATCACGAAATATTTCACTCACAATCACAACCGCATAATGCCCGCCGCCTTTATTGCTTGCATGGCCGATATGGAGATGGCTTTCGTCTTCAAATTCAAAAAACTGGTAGTCCAAACTTTTCAGGCGGCCTTCGATTTCTACCTTCATATCCATGATTTACAGACCAAATACCGGTATGAACGGTTTGATTAAAATTTCTTCGTAAACGCCGGCGTCAACGTAAGGATCTTTTTCCGCCCATTCCTGCGCCGCGTCCAGCGATTCGAATTGCGCGATAATCAGGCTGCCGGAAACGCGCTCCGGATCATCCGGTAAGGGATTCGGGCCTGCTGCCAGCAGGCGGCCTTCGGCTTTTAAGGCTTCCAAGCGTTGTAAATGGTTAGGGCGCGCTACCATACGGGCATCGTGTACGCCGTCGCCGTCGGTAGCCAATAACATGAAATATTGCATTAAATATCCTTAATTATGAATCGATTTCGAAATCAGCTGATACTGAAGATTGGGCTTCAGACGGCATGATATTGAAAGGTCGTCTGTAAGCGTTTATTTTATCACAGCTCCAAGCGTTTTATAATTGATTCTCGTTTTATGATTCTTAAAAAAATGACAATCAATCTTAACAAAAAATCATGTCCCATCATAATAATAGACCTGCCGATTTTTTTGCATCTTTTTCCCAGTTATCAGGCAGCAGCTTTTCATTTGGGTGCACAACATTTGCATATTTTAAATACGAAACCGTTTTCAGACGGCTTGCCGCATTGATGAATCGGATGAGTACCCGAATATACTCTGTAAATCCCGATGTATTTGTAAAAAAGAAACGATAATAGCGATAAAGTTACAATTTTCCTGCCAATTTTTAACCTAATTTATTCAGATGACTTGGCAGACAGGTACTTTAGAATATATCATCACAAAGTATACAGTTTAAGCACGGATTATGCAGCCGGGCTGCAATTTCAAACAGGGGATTAAGTTTTGAAAAACCATCATAAAATTAAATTAATCGCCGCTTCCGTGGCATTTATGACGTCATTTACTGCCATGGCCGGGTTGGGCGGTTTGAACGTCCATTCGCATTTGGGCGAACCTTTTTCAGGCACTATCATCGTCACAGGCGAAGAAGCCAAAGCCTTGTCCAACGGAAGCAAGGCCTTGATTTCAAACAGTAATTTACGTACCAGCATCCGTGAAAGAAGCAGTGATAAGGCAGTGGTGAATATCCGTTCGTTTAAGCCGATTCAAGATCCCGTATTGATTTTCCAAGTCGGTGTGGGTTCACAATCACGCGAATACACCGCCATTATCGATCCGGCAGGTTACAATTCAAAAACCGACAGTGCCGCAACCCGTGTGCAAGAAAATAATCCGGCCAACCGAGTAGAAGCTGCCCCGGCCGCTGCTTCGATTGGCCGCCAAACTGCCCGCAACCGTGATACCCGCGACGATAATACTCCTGCCGCCCGCAACGACAAACCGGTGCGCCGTGCCGCCATCGACAATAACAATAAAGTTGCCAAACCGGAACCACAACAACAATACAGCGGTATCGTTTACGGCAAACACCACTTGGTACGCCAAGGCGAAACGCTGACCGGTATTGCCAGCCGTGTGCGCCCGCAAGGCATGACCTTGGCGCAAACCGTTCAGGCTTTGGTCAATGCCAACCCTGATGTATTTGTCGATAATGATGCCGACCGCATGTTGGCCGGTAAGGTCTTGGGCATTCCAAATCGTGGCGAATTCCAAAATTATGCCGACCAAGCCGCTCCGGCGGGCAAACCGGTAGAAATGCAACCAGCAGCGACCGAACCGATAGATGCGCCGAAAGAAACGGCTGCTTCTGCGGTGGCCACGCATGCCGTCACCGAGGCGGCTGCCCTGACCGAAGACCAAGCTGCTTCTCAAGCAGAACCGGCTGTAGTTGCCGCTTCCGAAGCGGTGGATAACAACGCAGCGATGGCGGCTTCAGAGCCGGCTGTTGTCTCTGAAGCCGGCGGTGCAGTAGAACCAGCTGCTCCGACAGTACCAGCTGCGCAACAGGAAGAAACTGCCGAATCAAGCGACAACAGCTTGTGGCGTTGGTTGCTGTTGGGTGGTGCGGCTTTAATCGCACTGTTCTTCTTGTCTAAATTATTGGGCAAACGCAAAGCCGAGCCGGAGAAAGAAGCTGTGCAGCCTGTGGTTAACGAAGAAATATTCGAATCTGAAGTTCACGCCACTGAATGCAAACCGTTGCCCAAATCAGAGCACCCCGTTTCTAATGCAGCCAAAACCGCAGCAGCCGTTGCCGGAGTAGGCACAGCAGCTGCTTATGCGGCTAAAAAGGCTGATGACGAATTGGAAGTGGAGGATGATTTCGGTGACGACATATTCTTTACTAAGGCACCAGAAACGCCGGTTGCCAAACAAGGCGATGTCGATGTTGATTTAAATGCCATCGATACCACCCAAGCCGCGATTGTATCTGGTGCGGTGACCCATGATGAAGAAACCGAAAAACGCCGCAATGTGGATTGGGACAGCATCGAATCCACCGAAAGCGTTTACGAGCCTGAGTCTGAAAACCCTTATGCAGCAGTCGAAGCTGCCGTTATTGAAGAAACGACAGCGCCTATTGTCGAAGATTTTATGACCGACCAGCCGTCTGAACGCGAATCTTGGGATTTTGAAGTTGGAGAAACCAAGGCGGAAATTAAAGAAAATGAATGGGATTTCTGTGCGGGAGAGACTAAGGCTGAAGTAGAAGCTGTCGAAAGCGATTTGGCTACAGTTACCCCGGCCGTATTGGCCGAGGCAACTGATGGTGCTGTTAACTTTGACGCAGCAAAATCTGATAAAGAAGAGCCTTTAGAATTTACTCAGCCGGAAATGGAACAAGAGCCGGTGGCAGATGCGACATTCGAGCCAAGCCCTGAACTACGCAATGAGGCAGTAGATGCAGAAGCAGCGGCCGAGCCTGAATTGTTCGATATTCAGCAAACCGAAGCTTTGTCATTCGAAGATGTGGATGATCTCAACCCTGAAGTTGCGCAAGTGGCTGATGCCGATGAAACCATTGAATGGGACAGCATTGCCGTCGCCGATACGGTAGACAGCAGCCGTCGCGAATCAGGATTCATTTCAGAATCTGTCGGCATGACTGCGCCGTTGGAAGCTAAATATGACTTGGCGAAAATGTATGTCGAAATCGGCGATCCTGAAGCCGCCCGCGAAACCTTGAAAGAGCTGCTTGAAGAGTCGGACGGTGCTATTTCGGCCAAAGCGAAAACCATGCTTGAAGAATTAGATGTATAAGCCGTCGTTATCACTTAAGCACAAATAAAGATGCTGTTTTTCAGACGGCATCTTTTTTCTTTATACAAAATACAAAAATTCATCAATCAAATCATCAGATTCCACTATGCCAGAAAATCCCAATAAGCAACGATGGGCATTGACCTTGTCTTATGACGGCAGCCGCTTTTTCGGTTGGCAAAAACAGGCAGGTTCCGTGGCGACGGTTCAGACGGCTTTAGAACACGCCATCAGCCTGGTTGCCGGAGAACCTGTTTCGGTTGTTGTTGCCGGACGTACTGATACCGGCGTCCATGCCACTGCACAAGTCGTTCATTTTGATACCTGCGCCCACCGTCCGGCACAAGCTTGGATAAGAGGGGCTAACGCCCATTTGCCGCAAGGTATTGCTGTATGGTACGCGCAAGCGGTTGCACCGCATTTCCATGCCCGCTTTGATGCCTATGGCCGGCATTACCGTTACCTGTTGCAATCCGCGCCTGTTCGTTCCCCGATTTTGGTTGGTAAAGTAGGTTGGACGCATTTGGATTTGGATATTACGCTGATGCAGCAGGCAGCCAAATTTTTAGAAGGCAAAAAAGATTTTTCCAGTTTTCGCGCTTCCATATGTCAGGCAAAATCCCCGATTAAAACACTATACAGTGCCAAGATCAGCGGCACGCCTGCATTCTTAAAGCTGGATTTGCACGGCAGTGCTTTCCTGCATCATATGGTGCGCAATATCATGGGGGCGTTGGTATATGTAGGCAACAAGAAGCTCAGTGTAGAAGGCTTCGCACGGTTGGTAGAAGAGAAAAGCCGCCTGAAAGCTCCGCCCACATTTATGCCTGACGGCTTGTATCTGACTGGTGTCGATTATCCGGATGAATTCAATATCATCAAGGCGGACATACCGGTTTGGTTGTAAATTATTAAATAGCGTTATGGGTATATCATTTTTAAACTGAAAAATACATCATAAAATAAGGATAGATATTGCTTTGTGCTAAGTAAAGAGAAATCAATCAAAGAATCTGTGTTGTAAAAATGCACAATAACTTCTATATAAATTAATTATTGATTTATAGGTATTTTTTTTTATTTTATGAAGGCGGATTTAAAGTTTTTTTCGTGAGGGTAAATGGGTTGTTGTCTATAAAGTTTGTTTTTTTAGAAGGGAACAATTATAGTGACACTCATGGAATCGCTGATTCCAGCGATAAATGTAAGGCCTAAGCGGATTTATTTGGTCTGCTTAAGTTATTTTTCATGACAGAAAAAGGAATACAGCAATGAAAAAATCTCTGATTGCTCTGACTTTGGCAACTTTGCCTGTTGCAGCTATAGCTGATGTGACTTTGTACGGTCAAATCAAAGCCGGTGTCGAAGTTTCTCGTGTTAAAGCTACTATTGACGGTGTATCAAGAAAAACTGCAACTGCAACTGAAGTTGCTGACTTCGGTTCACGTATCGGTTTCAAAGGTCATGAGCACCTGTCTAACAACTTGAACGCAATTTGGCAATTGGAGCAAAAAGCTTCTGTAGCCGGTACTAATTCAGGCTGGGGTACTCGCGAATCATTCATTGGTTTGGAGGGTGGTTTTGGTAAAATCCGTGTCGGTAAATTGAACAGTACCATCAAGGATGTTGATGCAATTGACCCATGGGAATATAGCAACAACGCTTTGGGTATGGGTGTATTTACCCGTAATGATAAGCGTGCTGTATCTGCTCGTTACGACTCTCCAGTATTCGGTGGTTTCAGTGCCAGCGTACAATACGTGCCGCGCGACAACGAAAATGCCGATGATAAGTATACTCACCGCTATCCATCTCAAGATACTTACTACGCCGGTTTGAACTATGAAAATTCTGGTTTCTTTGGCCAATATGCTGGTGGTTACCGTAAACACACCTTGAATGCCGATAAAAATGCTGCAATTGCTAAAGGTGCTGGTCAATTACACCGTTTGCAAGCTGGTTATGATGCAAATAACTTGTTGTTGGTTGTTGCTGGTCAATACGGTAAGAACTGGGAAACTGTTGGCGAGTATGCTAACGCCTTGTCTAATGGTGTGATTGATGCTTCTGCAAGTAATGAAGCAATTGAGACTACCGAAGTTGCAGCTACTGCCGCTTATCGTTTCGGTAACGTAACTCCACGTGTTTCTTACGCACATGGCTTTAAACCAAAAATTGACGGTAAGAAACAAAACGGTACTCAATATAATCAAGTGGTTGTAGGTGCTGACTATGACTTCTCTAAACGTACTACTGCTATGATTTCTGCTGGTTGGTTGAAAGCTGGTAGCGGTAATAACAAGGCTGAAAATACTGCCGGTTTGGTTGGTTTACGTCACAAATTTTAATCTGAATAGATTGGTTTAAAGAAAAGAGCCTGCTTTGTTAGGCTCTTTTTTTATTGTTTGAGAAAAATGGTTGAGTGGGTGGTTAATTAAAATAGTGTTGCTATACTAATACTGTAAAGGCAGAGATGAATAGCCATTTTCTGAAATAGTTGTTTTTTTTTTTCGGGGGCAGTAGATGAAGTCGGATTGCTGCGTTCTGAACCATGATGGAAAATGTGAAAAATATAGTCAAAGAAAAACAGACATGACACACCAACCTTTATGACGGCATACTCAAAAGACCATCGGCAAAACCACCATTCAAAACCGGAAAAAACAACCGGAGCGAAAAACCGTCACGGCTCGCAAAGGGAAGACACGGCCTTACAATGCCAAGATGCAGAACGATACCCCGACGATTACCAACGGGAAAGAGCGGTTCGCTTTAACTGCACCCAACGGGCGATTGGCATTGTACGGCAGCGACTCAAAATCACGAAAAAAAGATTTTGAACCACCCGCCAACTGATGAAAACAAACGCACCCGCTCCTTGGCGCAATGACAAACTGACGGACAAAGCAACAGACCCATTGTTTATCTTGGCGATCGCATAACTACCGGCCTTACGCCTATACAGCCAAAGGTTAAAAGCCTTATGACACACACACAACCGGCAACTGAAAAACATGGCCAATGCGGTTGGAACGGTTCATAACGGTCCATTACTTTCAGCGGGTTTGTATGACTGCCGTATGAACAGCAATATGTGAAAACGCCGTTCTTGCCGCCGTTGCCACAAAACAGTGTGATTGTCACGGGCAATGCCTCATTTCATAAAAGACAGGATAGGCGAAACCCATCAAGAATACAGGTCATGATATTTTTGGTTAACGCCTTACCGCCCTGACTTTGGTCTGATTAAAAAAACGGGCGTGGATGAAGCAGAAGGATGGGACAGTTAGATTGTATTGATCCGTTATGCTTCTATGTTTATGTGGATTTGTGCCATTTTTTAATTTTGGGGGCTGACATAGATTAACCTCAAACACCACACCATTGCCGCAGCATTTCAAGCTGCCCGGACAGTACGCCAAAGTCAAAGCGGAACCCGCATCCTTTCAAGGACAGCGGGCAAGATTTACGGCCAACCTCATTGTATTTGCGCAAGACGTACCTAGCCCGGTTCCAACAATTTCCAATGCCGCCGATAGGGTTTTGACGGTCTGCAAAAAGCTGTGAACGGTTGATGCGCTGATGCGCGAACCTGCCCGTATCAAGCACGCCACAGCCCCTGTCACTACCGGTATAAACAATGCTGTCAGGTGTTGTTTGCTGTTTGATAACCGGAAATAAGGCATCCTTCCCGTTATCCCCCACAACGGCGGTACCAACCTTTCCCTGCCGCTTTTAAGGCCGGATACAGCCGTTTTCCCTGCTGCCGCGCGTCCGCGTTTACCTTTACGCCGACCGCCGAAACAACCTCCGTCCGGCCCGGTGGGGCCTCTGAAAACCCCGCCGGCTTCCTGCGCCAAATGACAGGCAGCCGCTTGGCGGGTTTTGCGGTAGGACAACATAGCCCAACCGGGTTGGATACCCAAAATATCAGCGGCTGCACGGGCTGTGGCTTCCGGTACGAAAAACTGGAGGAGTTTTCTTTGTGGATTATTTGTTAATTTACAATTGGTTATCTTAATTTTTGCCGTCTGACATGACTACTAATCTACTTCAGCCCCAA
>NZ_PXYY01000109.1 GCF_003013245.1 Neisseria iguanae | reverse complement strand
AGGATAAGTTTGCGTTTAAGGATTCGGAACGTCAGCAAAAGGCGTTATGCCGTTTTGTGAATTTTTATCATCCGGTTAAGCCGCATAAGGGTTTGAAAGGTGATATGCTTTTCGGGGTTTTACAGGCTTCACTGCCCAATCTGTTGTGTAAACAACGCAGCTGTTTCTTATACCTGAGCCATTTGGTTAAATCACAGAATCGATTGAATTTAAAGTGTTGATGGTATAGGTGTCATCTAAGGCATCGTATGAGTAAACGTTGGCTTCACCTAATTTCACTTGATCATAAGCAGTAAAGAGAGCATTGCTTTCAAATGCATTTTTATCAATGTTGAAAATGGTCGTCAATTCCTTTTCCACCGCATCGGCTGCTTCTTTGGTATCGGTGAAAGATTTTAACTGCTCAGTATTTAAATTAGATGAAACACTCATGGCTTTACCGTTGTGCGTATTATCAATGGCCACATAAGACGCATTTTTGTGTTGCAGCCAATCTGCTGTCAGCTTGACTTCCGAGCTGGTCGTGAGATCATTGTCACTGATGGTCACGCTGGCACTTTCCTCATTACTGGTGCCGATAAAGCTGATAATGGATTTATCCAAAATACCTTTTAATGTCAGTTTATTGTCGGTCACGGCGTAAGTTTCCGCATTACCGATGAGTTGCACCCCTTCGACTACGCCGTTGGTTTTATTGATGGTGATGTCATTGTCGCTCACCGTTACGCTTCCGCGCAAAGTATCGGAAGCATTCTTTTCTTCCACATAAATGGGAACCGTGCCTTTAACAATTTCACCGATTTTGGCGGTATTACCTGAAATATTAATCGTACCTGAACCTGCGCCTTTTACACCACGTTGCGAGGTGTCATTGATGGCCGCAATCAAGTATTTGCTGCTGGTTCCTTCGATGGTGTTACCGGTGATGTTGGCCGTGTAATCGATGGCGTGCTCATGATTACGAAATTCAATGCCGTAAGTATGCAAGGCATCTCGATATACGGCCAAACCACTGATTTTGTTGCCGCTGATTTCATAGTTCGCATTGTTTTTAGTGTGTAAGTCGCGGCGTTGGGTGTTGGTTTCAAGTTGAATACCGGCATAACCGTGGTAATACTGGCCTAAATTGTCATCATGATAAAGGCGGAAACTCGGGTCTTGGATAACGGTATTGCCTTTAATCACCACATTATCCATGGCATATTGGCGGTTATACACGGCAATACCATATAAGCGGTCACCGTTGGATACGTTGTTTTGAATCACGATATCCGTACCGTCGTGTACATCCAAGCCTTTGCGGTAATTATGGTCGGTGTAGTTGTTGGTGTAGGTAATACCGAAATTGTAGGTGCCTGCCAAAGCGGCGAGGCCATAACCTGTGCCGCCGTCATATTGTGAACCGTTCCATGAAGCGATATTGCCGTTGGCAACAAAATCTTCTTGGTAGGCCACTAATACACCGCCAACACGGTTGTGGTGCAGATAGCTGTTTTCAACACGGTTGTTTTCACCTAAAGGCAATTTGGCATCGGTTTCATCGATTTCACCATTTCCCACACGGGTTTTATAGGTGGCTCCTGTGCGGCTGTCTTTACTGCTTGCGCTGGTTGAGGTAAACAATATTCCCGCACGGTTGGCACCGGAAGCTTCAACACCCGAAATCAGGGTATTGTCAGCATCATTGACTAAAATACCGGTAACTTTACCGAAATAGCTTTGGCCTTTGCGATAGAAATCATAGGTTCGGACGTATTCGACGGATAAATTTGAAATATTCACGTTGTTAACACCATCAACCAAAATGCCGGCATATTTTCGAATATCGTCGTCATTGCTATTTGGGTTGAAGGTACCGTCTTGCTGGGTATCAAAACTGATTTTTGTTTCCCCCATGCCGTCACCAAACAAACCTTTAACATGATTCAAAGATTTGTCAATGACGATTTGATCGGTAATATATAATTTACCGCTCAAATAAACGGCGGCTTTTTCTTGGTTCGCAACTTTAAGCGCAGCTTTGATGGCGGCCGAGCTGTCAGTTTTACCGGTTTTATCGGTACCGAATTGGCTTGCGTCAATATATTCGCCGAGTTTGCTATTGGAATAAACGTTATAAGTTATGCCTGAGGATGTGGTTTTGGTGGTTAAGATCGGATCATTGCTGCGTTGCGTGGCTGAAGCGCTGATTAACGTTTTTAAGGTGGGAATCTGACTCGCAGGTTCAGACATAAATATTCCTTTATTTAGAATTGAATAAAAAAATCTTTATTTTTAGTTTAATAAAGAATGTTTATGTATTCGGGCTAAAGTAATTTAAGAGTATATATCGCATTTAAATGCTGAATATTATACAATATTGGTAATATTCGATTTATATTTTTTATAATAATCAAAATAATTCTGAGATTATAGTTTATTTTAACTTAATGAAAGATATTCGGTCAAATATTTCGATTAATGGGGAATTGCTGAGATTAATCGTTAAGCTTAAATAAAATATTATTATATTAATAATTTTAAATAAATCAAAAATCATAAATGGTTTTATATTATAGGTACGTAATATTGAGAGATGGTAAAGAAGGAGGTGAAGTATCGGAAATTACATGAGACAAATATTGAGAATAATAATGTTAAGAAAAAGTTATATTGTAGAATGAATTTAATCTGAAAATATGAAAAATATTTAGGATGTTTAAATTATTAAGATAAACATAATAATCATCAGCGGCAGACGGGTTTGAAGCATTTTATAATTTTATGCGCAATCCAATGTCGTAGATTGATTATGGATATTGGGACTTTGAAGGTTATTAAAAAGCCGTATTTCAGACAGTCTGAAATACGGTCTGAGTTCGGCATCACGAATTTAAGCGCTTAATGTGCCTTTGGTAGAGGGCATTCTGCCTGTCATGCGATCGTCGTATTCAACAGCCATACGTAGGGCACGACCGAAGGCTTTGAACATGGTTTCGGCTTGATGGTGGGCGTTTTTGCCACTCAGGTTGTCGATGTGCAGCGTCATCATGCTGTGGTTGACTAAGCCGTGGAAAAATTCGCTGAACAAATCCACGTCGAAGCGGCCGATCATAGCGCGGGTAAATTCAATGTTGTATACCAAACCCGGGCGGCCGGAGAGATCGAGCACTACACGGCTTAAGGCTTCATCCAGCGGCACGTAGGCATGGCCGTAACGGCTGATGCCTGTTTTGTCGCCCAAGACCTTTTTTAGTGCTTGACCTAAGGTGATGCCGATGTCTTCAACGGTATGGTGGTCGTCAATGTGTAAGTCGCCTTTGCACACGATATCCAAGTCAATCAAGCCGTGACGGGCGATTTGGTCGAGCATGTGGTCGAGAAACGGTACGCCGGTGTCGAAACGGCCGATACCGCTGCCGTCAAGGTTCAGCTGAACGGTAATTTGGGTTTCGCTGGTGTTACGCGTGACGCTGACATAGCGGCCTTCGGTGGCAATATGTACTTTACTGTTTTCAGACGGCATACCGCCTTGAATCAGGGTCAGATTAGTGGGTTCGGCTGTCTCTACATCCGCGGCGGCTTTTTCTTTGTCTTTGCTGTGATTGCGGTCGAGCCAGCCTTTACGCTTGCTCATTCCTTGTTCCAACTTTTGTGCCAAACTCGGGCGGATGCCGCGGGCTTTTTCGTCGTCAACTTGTCCTTCCAGACGTCGTTTGAGCTGAGACAGGGAAGCGGCGTTTTCATAACCGCACTGACGTGCCAGTTTGGTTAAGGAGCCGGCTTCTTCAATCAGTAGGTACAGATTGTCCAAATGGCGTTTGATTTTATTCATGGTGACAAACCTTATGATGTTTAAGCGTAAAGCTTGCGGATAATGTTTAAGATGGCATCATTTTGCTCGGGCAAGCCGATGGTCAGACGGATACATTGATCCAGTAGCGGATGACTGCCGTGTAGTTTTTTAATCAAAATCTTGTTTCGTTTTAAGGTTTCAAACAGTTCGGCTGCATCAGGTACGCAGACGGTAATAAAATTGGCTTCGCTTGGGAAGGCTTTCAGACGGCTTATTGTCGATAATTCGGCAAATATGCGTTCGCGTTCGGCTTTTAATTTTAATATATTGTCATGGATGACTTCGAAGTGTTGCAGGGCGAATTTTACTGTGGCCAAGCTTAGTTGATTCATGTTGTAAGGCGGTAGGATTTTAGCCAATTCGTTCATAACGGCTGCGCTGCCGGCGGCATAGCCGATACGGATGCCGGCAAAACCGATTTTGCTGACAGTGCGCATCACCACCAGATTATCCGTGCTACCTACTTGCGGTAGGAAACTGTCGTCGCTGAAGGTGCCGTAGGCTTCATCCACCACCACAATGCCTTTTGATGCACGAATCAGTGCTTCGATTTCTTCGCGGGTAAAACGTACACCGGTAGGATTGTTGGGATAGGCGATAAAAGTCAGGGCGGGGTTATACGTTTCCATTGCAGCCAATACTGCCGGTAAATCGAGCGTAAAATCATCATTCAGTGGCACGCCTACATAATTCATGCCGAACAAAGCCGCGTTTTGTTTGTACATTACAAAGCTTGGCTCCACCGCCAGCATGGTGGCCCCCGGTTTGGCCAGCAGGAGGGTGATGAATTGAATCAATTCGTCCGAACCATTGCCTAAAGCTACGGCTGCTGCTTGCGGAATCTCAAATGCTTCTCGCAAGGCTTCCTGCAGGCCGCTGGCGGCAGGGTTAGGATACAGATGTATATTGGTCTGAGCCAGCAGCGCCGTCCATTGGTTTAACAGTTCAGACGAACAGGTAAACGGGTGGTACGGGCTTTCCATCGAATCTAATTTGATAAAGTCTTTTGGTAAATCGGCAACGTAATAAGCAGACATCGCTTTAACATCGTCGCGGATAAAATCAAGTGCAGACATGGTGGGTGGTTCCTAAATAATAGGGGATTAGGGTGTTAGTTTTCGCAGATTTTTATTGATAATGCGAATGCAACACCAAATGTTATGAATACGACGATACGCGCAAAAAATTGTAATGTAACATAAAAAGCACATAAAAACAGCTATATTAGCAACAATATTTTTTTCAGACCGCCTATAATGCCTAATAAATAGCTTAAATATACTTGGACTTGGGGACAGGGGAATACAATGAAATGGATACCGTTTCTCATCACAGGGCTGGCACTCACTGCCTGTCATGCATCCAATCAAAATACACCGCCTAAAAACATCACCGAAAGCCAAGCCCGACAGCAAACCAACAATTTGGTGGATAAAGGCGTACAGGCGTATGAACAACACCATTACGCCGAGGCGATGACTTATTTTACCCAAGCCTCTGCCGCCGGCCACATGACCGCGCCGCGGTACATCGGCATGATGTATCTAAACGGGTACGGGGTGGAGAAAAATGCCCGCCGGGCTGTAGCCGAATTCAGTAAAGCAGCGCAATGGGGCGATGTAACCGGCCAATTTTGGCTGGGCTATTGTTATGAACAAGGCATTGGTGTCGAGCAAGAGCGCGAGCTGGCGTTGAAGTGGTATCAACTTTCCGCCCGGCAAGGCGATGTTTATTCGGCTCCTGCCATGACCGCTTTAGGCCGCTTGTCCGAAAGCGAGGATTTGCAGGAAGCGATTGCATGGTATCAAAAATCTGCCGCTGTCGGCGATAAAGAATCGCGTGTGGCATTGAAGCGTTTGAATGTTGAATTGTAATTGGCAGATGCGTTTATATAAAAGGTAATAAAAGGCCGTCTGAAAATTAATATTTCAGACGGCCTAATTATGGGCGGGAAATACCCACCCTGATGGTCGGCTTTGTTGGTTTGGTATTGTTGCTGGATATTATCCATAATGAATTTCTTTGTTAAACTTTCAGACGGCCTTTTGTCCGGTGTTTAAAGTATAAATAATAATGAATTGTATTTTATTGTGATTACGAGATGCCAAATTTGGTGTAAAAAACTCTCCGCTACGCATTGAATTTTTGTCTGCCAAGCCTTATAACAGTAGAACAGGAATTACCTGGTTGAGAAAAGAAAAAATATGGGCCATACCATTCATACGCAATTTGAAGACATCGACAATGCCGTGCTGCAACGCCTGTGCGGCGCACTTGACGGCAATTTGGAAACCTTAGCCAAATCCTTGGACATTGAAATCAGCCGCCGTTTCGAACATTTCACTTTTATGGGCGAACTTGCCCATGCAGGCCGCCGTGCTTTGTTGCTTTTGGCGGAAGCTGCCGAAAAAGGCGAATTGGACGACCATATGATTCAGTTGGCTGCTGTAGAAGCTAAAACCGCCGACGAAAAACACGAAGAAAAACACCTCAGCCACCAATATTATTTCCGTACCAAACGCGGCAGCATCGGTAGCCGTACGCCGCGTCAAAACGGCTACATTCGCGCCTTACTCAATCACGATGTCGTGTTCGGCTTAGGACCTGCCGGTACCGGCAAAACCTATTTGGCTGTTGCGGCAGCGGTGGATGCGATAGAAAAACACCAAATCGAACGCATAGTGTTGGTGCGTCCGGCAGTGGAAGCAGGCGAGAAGCTCGGTTTTCTGCCGGGTGATTTAGCACAAAAAGTCGATCCATATCTGCGCCCTTTGTATGACGCGCTGTATGATTTGATGGGATTTGATAAGGTAACCAAGCTGATGGAAAAAGGCTTAATCGAAATCGCGCCACTCGCTTATATGCGCGGACGCACGCTGAACGGCGCGTATGTGATTCTTGATGAAGCACAAAACACTACACCCGAACAGATGAAAATGTTCCTGACCCGTATCGGTTTCGGCGCAAAAGCCGTCATTACCGGCGACATCAGCCAAATCGACCTACCGCGCAACATAAAATCCGGCCTGAAAGATGCGCGCGAAAAACTCGCCGGTGTGGAAGGTTTGTATTTCCACACCTTCACAAGCGAAGACGTAGTGCGCCATCCGTTGGTGCAGAAAATCGTTGAGGCTTACGAGGCGGCAGAAGAAGCCGAAGCAGGCAACTGTGTGGAATGAGTTTTATGAGTCTATACTAAACTTTGTGTAAATACCTATTTCTGAGATAATAATCTTAATCAGATACAGGTATTTTTTATGAACGAAGGAAAAATCAAAGCACTCGCTAAAGGGCTCAAAACACCAGAAGATTTAAACCGACTATCCCGAGTGTTATGCGATGAAGGGTTAAGTATTCCACAGGACAGAGACTGCTCATTTGAACCTCGGTTAGTCAAAAAATATAGTCAAAGAAATTAAAAAACAGTACAAATCCGCATAAAGTAAAAGAAAAGGGTATCGATGCAGTCAAGCCGCCAATCCTGACGTATTTTCTTAATCCGAGCCCAATATTTTTCAACAGGGTTAAAGTCAGGACGATAAGGCGGTAACCAAAAAATCGTATGACCTGTACCTTCAATTAAATCTTGAATATCAGCTCTTTCATGAAACGCGGCATTATCCGTCACGGCCGCACTGTTTTGAGGTAATTCCGGCAATAGCAAAGACCCAACCCGGTTGAGCAGTTTGCCGTTGTGAATTGCGCCTGCAGCATCGGTTTTGTTTTTAAGC
>NZ_PXYY01000108.1 GCF_003013245.1 Neisseria iguanae | reverse complement strand
GTAAGCGATGGCTTGGCGGATTTTACGGTAAAACAACAGGGCGGAATCAGGCCGGATACCGGGTGTACCGGCAGCTGCACGGGCCGTTACTTCCGATACAGAAAATTGAAGAATTTTTTCCGTGTAGGTTTGCTTGGTTTGCAATGGGTTACCTTCATTTTTTACTCATCTGCGTCAGCCCCAAATTTTAAACTCAAGGCCGTCTGAAACTTCAGACAGCCTTGAGTCTTGACGTATTAACCATCATCGAATCCTCCATCATTGCCCTAAGCCGAATTGCGTTGAGTTTGCCAGCCGATTTGCGCTTTGGTGTAGAAAAGATTGGTATAGAAACACACCAGATCACCAACGTGGCACATTACCTGAAGTCATTTGGCAGAGATAAGGCAGCAGATTATTCGGAATACTGTTGGGCTGTTCGCCAATCAAGCCGATTTCATGTGCGCCGATGAGGTTGAAACACGCTCCGGCGTGGATCGGTTTTGAATGTCGGTAAGTATGCGCCCAACCATTGATTTCGATGTGCCGTAAGGATGGGCGGTGCCGCCCGGCGGCATATCTTCGAGATATAAGGCGCTTTGTCCGGGTCGCTATACACCGTAGCTGATGAGCTGAATACAATATTCAATACACCTGTGCACGCTATTTCTTCGGTTAAGACCAGGCTGCCGGAAACATTATCACACATATCCCATCAGTTCGGCCACGCTTGCCCCTATTGCTTGTCAGGCATCACCGAATCAATGCTGTTTTCAGCAAAAATACGGCGTGAAATTTCATGATCGCGGATATCACCCTGATAAAACGGAATATCCTGACTGGTAATCACTTTCAGATGTGGTAGCATATGAATGCCTGAATTACACATATTAGCTAGAATCACAACGTGATGACTGCTTTTCAACCAAGATACAACTGTGTGCGAATCAATAAAGCCAATGCTGCCGGTAACGAGAATGTTCATCGCGTTGGTTGTGCCCTGGAAAAATGATATTTCAGAAAAACGGACGGCCGTAGGAAATCAAAGTGCAGCCTGTGATGTGTGAAAACCCCGATTCCCCCCCTTTTCAACCGTCTTAACTGCCGTAATGCAAACATAACCAAAAACGACTTCAAAACCAAAAACGACTTCAAAAGCTATGGCAAACAGAATTGCCCCGTATTCCTGCCCGCCGCGTATTTAAAGGCTGCCAAACGTGGAAAAGCAGTACGGGCCGGTTCCCCGGCTTCCAATGGCATTCGCTGACACTTAGATAACACGCCGGTCATTGTATGTAGAAAGGCCTTCGAAGTAGGGTTTGTCACTGTTTCAGACGGCCTATTGGAAAGTAATCATAACAGCCCCAGTATGGCTTACCGTGCATTACTGTCGCCGGCGCGGATGTGGCAGCCGATGCCGCTTATACACCGACTGAAATTTTGGGTTGTCATGATGATGTTGTTCGGCAAGCCGCTGCGGCTGAAGTTGGATCGGCAGATAAATATTCATGCAAAAAGGTTATCTAAAATATTTTTAGATATTTTATGTATTAAAAACAACATATTATACTTTCTTCGCCTCCTCGCTAAATACTTCGCGCCACAATGTTCTGACGCGGTCATAATGCCTCAGCAAAACATCATTCACTTCCACTTTGCCGATATCGCGCAGCTTGGTGTTGTGTTGCTGCTGGCGGTAAAAACGGTAGGCGGTGCGGCTTTGTTCGGCGAGATTTTTGTCGATCAAACCGCAGTCGGCGGTGATGTTTAAAAGTGCGATGTTGCCATAATTATCGAGCAATTCGGGGTGTTGGTGTGCATGCGCCAAAATCAGGTATTGCACGATGAATTCGACATCGACCACGCCGCCGCGGGCATATTTGACGTTGCTGTCGGCAGGTGGGTGGGTGGGGAACATTTTTTCGCGCATATCGATGATTTCGCTTGCCAGTTTGGCGGTGTCGCGTTCAGTAGTCAGGATGTCGGCGCGGATTCGGTCGAAAGCTGTCTGAATCTCGGGCATGCCGCAAATGAACCGCGCGCGGGTGAGGGATTGGTGTTCCCAAGTCCAAGCATTTTCGCGCTGGTATTTTTCAAACGCGGCCACGCTTTGGGCGAGAAAGCCGCTGTCGCCGTTGGGACGCAGGCGCACGTCGACATCGTAGAGCGTGCCTGCACCGGTGGGGGCGGAGAGCCAGTTGGTCAGGCGGCGGGCGAAACGGATATATACGTCTTGTGCATCGGGGTCGCTGTCGTCAAACAGGTAAACTAAGTCTAAATCCGAAGTGTAGCCCAATTCTTTGCCGCCGAGTTTGCCGTAGCTGATGACGGCAAATTGCGGCGTGTCGCGGTGTTTTTTCGGCATGTCGGCCCACACGGACGGCAGTGCGGCGGTAATCACGGTGTCGGCAAGAGCAGAAAGTTCGTCGGATAGGGCTTCAATCGTCCACAGTCCGGCCAAATCCTGCACCGCCAAACGGAATAGCTGGGCGTGTTGGAAATGGCGCAGGACGTCCATTTGCGCTTCGGTGTCGTGTTTGCAGTTGTTGAGGCCGTCTGAAAGCTCGGCGGCCAGTTTCGGCCAATCGAAATCGGTTTCGAGCAGTTGGGTGCTGATGAGTTCGTCAAGCAGAATCGGGTATTGCGTGAGATAAGCGGCTACCCACGAGCTTTGGCTCATGATTCCGGCCAGTTGCTGCAAGGTTTGCGGGTGTTCGTTGAGAAAGGCCAGATAGGCCGATCGGCGGCTGATGTTTTCTAGAAAATCCATCAGGCGCATAAAGGTGTCGGTCGGGTTGGGTTGTGCGGCAGCGGCCTGTATAAAGGCGGGCACCATCGCGTCGAATCGCGGCTGGGCATGCGCCGATAAATGACGGTATTTGTGGCTGCTGCGCAAATGGTCAAGACGGGCGGCCACTCTTTCGGCATGAAAACCGTGTTTGTTCAGCTGCTTGCTGCGTTCGTATTCGTCCGGTTCTTCTTGCCAGGCCCACAGCCATTCATGGTTGTTTTCATCGATGTCGCTCTCCGAATCGCTCAAAATTTCGTTAAACAAAGCATTCACGCGGCGGCGGTGGGCGTTGAGGCTGTCTGAAAAAGCGGCATAATCGGTAAAACCCATGCTTTCGGCCAGAAATTGCTGCTGTTCGGGCGTGGTCGGCAGGGTTTGGGTTTGTTGGTCTCCCCAATATTGCAATCGGTGTTCGACAGCGCGTAAAAAACGGTAGGCTTCCAACAGCATGCGCACCTGCCCGCTCGGGAGAATGCCCAGTTCTTCCAGCTTCAACAGCGTTTCCTGCGTGCCTTTCAATTGCAGCGCGCGCATTTGGCCGCCGCGTATCATTTGGAAGATCTGCGCGATAAATTCCACTTCGCGTATGCCGCCTGCGCCGAGCTTCACATTATCCGCCAAGCCTTTTTTGCTCACTTCGTTGCGGATTTGGCGGTGCAGGCTGCGCATGGCACTGTAGGCGCTGTAGTCCAAATATTTGCGGAACACAAACGGGCGGATTAAGCCTTTGATGTCGTTCGGATATGGCGTGACCACGCGGCCTTTGCACCACGCATATCGCTCCCATTCGCGTCCTTGCTGAATCAAGTATTGCTCTAATGCGGTTTCGCTCAACACCAATGCGCCCGAGCCGCCGTCCGGCCGTAAACGCATATCGACGCGAAACACCCAGCCGTCGGCGGTGACATCGTTCAGCAATGCAATCAGCTTTTTGCCGACGCGTGTGAAGAACGCCTGATTGTCGAGGTCGCGTTTGCCGTCGGTCGAACCCGATTCGGGATAAACAAAAATCAAATCGATATCGGACGACACGTTCAACTCATAACCGCCTGCTTTGCCCATCGCCACCACGCTCAAATGCTGCGGTTCGCCCGTGTAGCGGCCGATGGGTGTGCCGTACATGTCTTGATAATAGGCATAGGAAAAATCCAGTGCTATGTTGATGGCAAAATCGGCAAACAACGTAATCGTGCGCGTGACTTCGTCCAAATCGGCCAAACGGTTGACATCGCGCACGATAATCTGCGACACCACATAGCGGCGCAATTCACGCAACTGCTTGGCCAATTCTTCTTCGTTTTCATCGGCGCGGATTTTGCCCCAATCGGCAAAGGCTTGGAAATCTTCCATGCCCAATGCTTTTGCCAGCATGGGATGAAAAATTTCTGCTTTCAGACGGCCTGAATCCAGATTTCGGGCGAGGAACGGAGAATAGCGGCGGCCGGTGTCGAGCAGGTTCATGATGGTGAGTGGGCAGGAAAGGTAAAAGTTCATCATAGCAAAGAAAACAGGCCGTCTGAAAGGGTTGAAGCGGCTTTTTAAAGCTAAATGAGCAACTGTTGAATATTTTACACTTGTTTCCCGTCCCGTCCCGTCTGTCGGGAAGGGGTCAGGGAAGGGCGGTACTATGGCATCAGTTTATTTTCTATTTCCCGAATCTGAATATTTACGCTTCATAGCTGCGCAATTTTCAAAGCAACATCAATCTTCAATCACGGCTCCCCAAATCTCACAGATCCTATTTCAAATAAATACCTTGATATGCTTCAAAATCCATTCAGACGGCCTTTATCGGCATCATTAAATTGTTTACAATGCAATACAGTCATTTTCCAATCAATCAAAGAGCAAAAGATGAAACACATCGCAGTATTGGGCGGCGGTTTGTGCGGCCGTTTAACTACGTGGGGCTTGGCGCGGCAGGGCTTTGAAGTATCGCTGTTCGATAAAGGCACGCGCAAGGGCGAACAGGCGGCGGCTTATGTGGCGGCGGCCATGCTCGCGCCTTTGGCTGAATCGGTAGAGGCCACGCCGTTGGTAGTGTCGCTCGGGCGGCAAAGCATGGATTCATGGCGCGACATCACGAGCCGTCTGAAAACACCGGTGTTCCATCAGGAAAACGGCAGCCTGATTGTGTGGCACGGGCAGGACAAACCCTTGTCACGCGATTTCCAGCAGCACTTAAGCCGTGCCAACCAAGGCGAAAACCCGACCGTGCATTGGTCTGCTGCCGACATCGCCGCCCATGAGCCGCAACTGGCCGGCCGCTTTTCAGGCGGACTTTATCTGCCGGGCGAAGGTCAGTTGGACAACCGTCAAGTGCTGGTGTCGTTGGCCGATACATTAGAAGATAGCGGTGTGCATTGCCATTGGCAGCAAGCGCATGAAATTGCTGATTTACAAGGCTTTGATGGCATTATTGATTGTCGCGGCTATGGTGCCAAAGCGCGTTGGAACAGGCCGTCTGAACCGAGCCGGTTGCGCGGTGTACGCGGCGAAGTGGCACGCGTTTACGCGCCCGAAGTCAGCCTGAACCGTCCGGTGCGCTTGCTGCATCCGCGTTATCCGCTCTATATTGCGCCTAAGGAAAACCATCTGTTTGTGATTGGCGCGACCCAATTGGAAAGCGAAAGCGATTCGCCAGCCAGCGTACGCTCAGGTTTGGAATTGTTGTCCGCTCTGTATGCGGTTCATCCCGCATTCGGCGAAGCGGAAATCCGCGAGATCGCCGTCGGCCTGCGCCCGACTTTACCCCACCACAATCCGGAAATCCGTTATCATGAAGCATCGCATTTGATTGAAGTAAACGGCCTGTTCCGCCACGGCTTTATGATTTCACCGGCAGTCGCGGGTGCGGCGGTGCGGCTGGCCGTGCATTTGTTTGGCGGTGGCGAAATGCCTGAATCCGATGCTGAAACGGGTTTGGACTATTTGCGCTTGGCTTCCATCTGAAACTGAATAAAAGGAAACCCAAAATGCAGTTTCCAAAATTAGTTAAGCCTTTGAAATTTTATGCGGTCGTCCCGACCGCCGGTTGGGTCAATCGCATGGTGAAAGCCGGCGCAGATACGGTGCAGTTGCGCAATAAAGGTTTGAGCGGCGATGCGTTATACCGCGAAATCGAACGCTGCGTCGCCGCCTGCCGAGGCAGCGACACCCAACTCTTTATCAACGACCATTGGGAGATGGCGGTAAAAGCGGGTGCATACGGTGTGCATTTGGGGCAGGAAGACATGGATACTGCTGATTTGGCCGCCATCATGGCCGCTGGACTGCGTTTGGGATTGAGCACGCATTCTGTTGCCGAGCTTGACCGTGCCTTGTCGGTAAACCCGAGCTACGTCGCCAGCGGTGCGATTTTTCCGACGACCACCAAACAAATGCCGACCGCACCGCAAGGGTTGGACAATTTGCGCCAATACGTACGACAGGCCGGAGATACGCCGGTGGTGGCCATAGGCGGTATTGATTTGAACAATGCGCGCCGGGTGTTGGCAACGGGCGTATCGTCGCTGGCAGTGGTGCGTGCGGTGACGGAAGCGGAAGACCCTGAAGCGGTAGTGAAAGCATTTCAGGCTTTGTGGGGCGAACAGGCCGTCTGAAAAGATCCGACGGTAAATCAGGCATGGTTTGAAATCGGTTTCAGACGGCCTAAAGGAAATTAGCATGAACATTAAACTAAATGGAGAAGATTTTGAATTTTCAGGGAAAAATGTTGCTGATTTGGTGGTATCGGTTGGCCCTGATAAGCCATTTGCCGTCGCGGTGAACACGCAGTTTGTGTCTAAAGGCGTGTATGAACAAACGCTTTTGAGCGAAAATGATGCGGTTGATATTGTGCGTCCGGTGGTCGGCGGCTGAAGCGGAAAGGAACATTATGTTGAATCTTTATGAAAAATCGTTTGCTTCGTGCCTGCTGCTCGGTACGGCAGCTTACCCAACGCCGGAAGTGTTGCGCCAATCGGTTGAAGCAGCCAAGCCCGGCATGATTACCGTGTCGCTGCGCCGCGCCGGTTCGGCAGGTGAAGCGCACGGACAGGGTTTTTGGGGCTTGCTGCAACAAATGAATGTGCCGGTGTTGCCCAATACCGCCGGTTGCCAAAGTGTGCAGGATGCCGTGACCACCGCGCAAATGGCGCGTGAAGTGTTTGAAACCGATTGGATTAAACTGGAATTAATCGGCGATGACGACACCTTGCAGCCGGATGTGTTTCAATTGGTCGAAGCGGCGAAAATCCTGATTGACGACGGTTTTAAAGTGTTGCCGTATTGCACCGAAGACTTAATCGCTTGCCGCCGCCTGCTCGATGCCGGTTGTCAGGCATTGATGCCGTGGGCAGCGCCGATTGGTACGGGATTAGGCGTGGTGCATGAATACGCGCTGAAAGTGTTACGAGAACGCTTGCCTGACACACCGCTGATTATCGATGCGGGGTTGGGTTTGCCGTCGCAAGCGGCGCAGGTAATGGAGTGGGGCTTTGACGGGGTATTGCTCAATACCGCCGTATCCCGTTCGGGAGATCCAGTTAACATGGCGCGCGCATTTGCTTTGGCCACCGAAGCCGGACGCGCTGCATTCGAGGCTGAACCGGTACAAGCACGCGGACAGGCTCGGGCAAGTACGCCGACCGTTGGACAGCCGTTTTGGCATTCAGTGGAATATTGAGTGAATGGTTTTTTAATGAAGATAAAACAGGCCTTTCCCGACAACAAAAAGCAACATGGCCGACACACAACTGACCACAAGGCAACGCCTGCATTTCCGGACACGACCGCAAGCAACCCCCCAGACAGACCGCACAAACCATCCTCCGCCGCCAGCC
>NZ_PXYY01000107.1 GCF_003013245.1 Neisseria iguanae | reverse complement strand
TAATTCTGCCCATGAAAAACGTATCTGCCATGCCGCACGCGACAGGCAAACGGGCTGAGTTTTGCGCTGCGAAAACCATCAGTCATCGTTTGGCGGCACTGCTGCGGAGACAGATGGCCTTTGATCGCGTTAAACCACGTGCCGTCAGGCTGCGCTAAGCTTTTATTGAATAAAGGCCGTCTGAAAGCGTTTCAGACGGCCTTTGGTTTGTCAAATGAATTTTTTAATTGAATGGCTTAAATCAATTCCAAATCCGGACCGGCATTCTGCGCGCGACGGCTGCGCAATTGAATGTCCAAGCGCAAATCGTGGGCGGAGTCGGCATTTTTAATGGCCTCCTGAAAGCTGATGTCGCCGCGCTCATACAGTTCATACAACGCCTGGTCAAATGTCTGCATGCCTTGCGCGGTTGATTTTTTCATCAATTCTTTAATGCTGTGAATTTCGCCTTTGTGAATCAATTCGGCAATCAGTGGTGAATTCAACAACACTTCTACTGCCGCTACACGGCCTTTGCCGCTTTCGCGCGGTACCAAACGCTGCGAGATAAATGCTTGCAGATTCAGCGACAAATCGGTTAAAAGCTGCGTGCGCCGCTCTTCAGGGAAGAAGTTGATGATGCGGTCAAGTGCCTGGTTGGTACTGTTGGCGTGCAGAGTGGCCATGCACAAGTGGCCGGTTTCGGCAAAAGCAATCGCGTAATCCATGGTTTCTCGGTCGCGGATTTCCCCAATCAAAATCACATCCGGCGCTTGGCGCAGAGTGTTTTTCAGTGCAGCCATCCAGTTTTCGGTATCCACGCCGACCTCGCGCTGGTTGATGATGCAGTTTTTGTGTTCGTGCACGAATTCGATCGGGTCTTCGATGGTGATGATATGGTCGAACGAATTTTCGTTGCGGTAATCAATCAGCGAAGCCAGCGAGGTAGATTTGCCGGAGCCGGTGCTACCGACAAAAATCACCAAGCCGCGTTTTTTCATCGCAATATCTTTCAATACCGGCGGCAGATTCAGGGTATCGAATTTGGGAATGTTGCTGGTAATCGCGCGGAACACCATTGCTGTTGCGCCTCGTTGAATCATGGCGTTGACGCGGAAACGGCTGGTATCGGGCAGGCTGATGGCGAAGTTGCATTCGTTGGTGCTGGAAAATTCTTCGATTTGCTTGGTATTCATAATCGAAAAAGCCAGCTCCATGCATTGTTCGGCTGTCAGCGGTGTGTCGTTGAGACGGGTGATTTTGCCGTCCACTTTCATGGCTGGCGGGAAATTGGTGGTAATGAATAAATCCGAACCTTTGCATTTATTCATGTGGCGCAGCCAGGAAAAAAGTTCGTCTTTTGCGCTTTGAGGAGGATGATTATTATGTATCATGTTAATAAATATCGTAATTTATTTTACTTTGGTTGGTAATTATAACAAGGATAATGCTGCTGCGCTTGCAATCAGGATAAACGGTGGGGAAATTTTAAAAATCTGTGGAATTTTGCTGACAATAATACATAAGGGTAAGTTTTATCAGAAATTCGGATTTGTTGTGTAATACCAAACCTAAGAAATAAACGCCGGCATTATCTCGCCGTGCACTCCGTGGAGATGAACCAAGCTGCTAAAGCGGCAAACTAATCTGACCCGTACTGCTTGGTACTATCTCTGTAATCTGTTGCCTTGATATTTTAATTTTGGGCTGGGTGTAAATTTACAGAGATTAGGGGATAAGTCCTTTTATTGATTTAGGTATAATGCACCGCACAATGTAAAGAAAGGTCGGATATGTCAGTTAAAACTATTGCCGTTATCGGCGCGATGGAGCAGGAAATCGAATTGCTGCGCGAAAGCCTGACGGATATGAAACCGTTGGTTTTCGGTAAGTTTAAGGCTTATGAGGGCGGAATGTCCGGTAAGCGCGTGGTGCTGGTTTTGAGCGGTATCGGCAAGGTCAATGCGGCGATTGCAATCTCGTGGGTAATTCATCAGTTTGCTCCTGATGTGGTCATTAATACCGGCAGCGCCGGTGGTTTGGGGCACGGTTTGAAAGTCGGTGATGTGGTCATCGGCAGCGAAGTGACGCACCATGATGTCGATGTGACGGCCTTCGGTTATGCAGTCGGACAGGTGCCGCAATTACCTGAGATGTTTGACAGCGATAAAGATTTAATGGCAGTAGTAACGGCGGCGGCGCAGGTGTTTGAAGGTGCGGCGGTATCGAAAGGTTTGATTGTGAGTGGTGACCAGTTTGTTCACAGCAGCGAGCATGTGGCAGCTATCCGCAGTCGTTTTGCAACAGTGCAGGCGGTGGAGATGGAAGCTGCGGCGATTGCGCAGGCGTGTTACCAGTTGGAAACGCCGTTTGTGGTCATCCGTGCCATATCTGATTCCGCTGATGAAAAAGCAGACATTAGCTTTGAAGAATTTTTGAAAACGGCGGCAGCCAGCTCGGCGAAGATGGTGATACAGATTGTGGCCGCGCTATAAATAACAGATTCCCTGCGGAGATTATGCTTACTGTATATGCTTTTTGTAGTTTATTTCGTTATTCCTGTCTGCGTAGAAATGACAAATCTTTTAAGTTTCGAAGGTGGTCTGATCGTAAAAGCTAAAAATCACAACACCAAGCCGGTCATGGCCAGATTTTAACCGTTTGATTGATAAGCGAACGGAGGTGGTGCAGGTAATAGGTTATAATCCCCAGCCATTTTTTCGAAACAACTTTTTCGAAATAACCGAACTTAAACCTGGGAGGGAGAGCTTTGAAATATCGTCGCGAAATTGATGGGTTGCGTGCATTTGCCGTATTGCCTGTAATCTTGTTTCACGCGGGGATTTCTGCTTTTAAGGGCGGGTATGTCGGTGTGGATGTCTTTTTTGTTATCAGCGGTTATCTGATTACTACCATTATCTTGAGTGATTTGGATGCCGGTAAATTTTCTATTGTCGAATTTTATGAACGCCGTTTCCGCCGTATTTTACCGGCATTGCTTTTTGTTTTAATATGTATTTACCCGCTGGCGTATTTATGGTTGATGCCGTCTGAAATGAAAGCGTTTTCACAGAGTTTGGCCGCAATATCCCTGTTTTCGGGAAATGTTTTATTTTGGCTGACCAGCGGCTATTTTGATACTGCAACCGAATTAAAACCGCTGTTGCATACCTGGAGTTTGGGTGTAGAGGAGCAGTATTATGTGCTTTTCCCTTTATTACTGTTGGGGCTGTATAAAGCCGGATGTAAACAATGGATTGTACTGCTGATGGTATTGTTGGGCGGAATCAGTTTTCTGGCTTCGGAGTGGGCGCTGTCGCGCTACCAGATAGCGGTGTTTTATCTGTTGCCGTTTCGGGCGTGGGAATTGATGGCGGGCAGTTTGGCAGCGGTGTATCTGCGCCGTTACTCTTTGCAGCAGAAAAAATTTGCCGTCAACCAATGGGGCAGTTTGCTAGGGTTGCTGCTGGTGATATTGCCGGTTTTTCTGTATGACAAATATATGCCGTTTCCCGGTGCCAGCGTGCTGCCGGTAATTCTCGGCTCAGTATTGGTTATTGTCTTGGCTACGCCGGATACTTGGGCGGGCAAAATTCTGAGTACCAAGGTCATGGTGCAGATAGGTTTGATCAGTTACAGCACTTATTTATGGCATAACCCTTTGTTTGCATTGGCACGGGTGAGGTCTGAATTTGAAGTGCACCCTTATCCGCTGATGGTGGCTCTAGCAACGTTGTCGCTGGTATTGGCTTATTTTACCTGGCGTTATGTGGAAGCGCCGTTTCGCAATAAAACGCTATTTTCCCGCAAACGGATTTTCCAAATCAGTGGTATGGGCAGTATGGTGCTGTTTACAGTTGGTTTGGCGGGGCATTTTTATTTTCAAAAGCTGGAACATAAAATCGATTACGGCTGGAATGAGCATGCTCGCCGCCACAGCTGCCTGATTCAAGATGACCATCAAGACAAACATGCACCTAATTGCTATGAGAAGGGAGATTATCAAGTCTTATTGTGGGGCGACAGTCATGCTGCTTCGCTGTATCAGGGGTTGGCGGGTTATGCCCGAAATCACGATATTGCCCTAACCCAGCTCACTCAGTCGTCATGCCCGCCGCTGGTCGGGTTTGAAGGTCCGGTGCGCGGTAATTGCGCTGCCATCAATCAGCGGATTTTAGACGAGATTGCCGCCAATCATTACGATGCAGTCATTTTACACAGTATATGGTTCAGCGAGAAAAAACCGGTTGCCTATGCGGAAACGGCAAATTATCTGGCGGCTACCCTGAAACAGATTGAAGCAGTATCGCCCAAATCTCGATTGGTGGTTATCGGCAATACACCGCGTTGGCATATTTCTGCCGAACGGGCCTATAACAAATCTTTGGCGGATAGAGGCGGCGAGAAAGGTGTAATGGATGCGGCGGCGGTATTGTTGCCGGATTTGGGCAGACGGTTGCAGCAGGCTGCGGAAGAAGCAGGGGCGGTATTTATTGACCCAGCCCGTTATCTTTGTGAAACCGGCCATCGGGAATACCGATTATGCCTGCTCAGTGCCGACGGTTCGCGTGAACATATGCTGTACACCGATGCCGACCATCTGTCGAAAACCGGTGCAGATATTTTGGTCAATTGGATGGCGGCAGATTTGGAAGCTGCATTGGTAAAGAAAAATATGCAAAAATAAGCATTTTCCGCTAAAATGCGTAATTAATTATTTTCATTGCAAAAGGCCGTCTGAAACCCTAGCAGATTTTTCAGACGGCCTTTTGAGCTACCGAACTTTCCATCAAAATAACCACATGAAAAATATCCGAAATTTCTCCATTATTGCCCATATCGACCATGGTAAATCAACGCTGGCCGACCGTTTCATTCAGCATTGCGGTGGTTTGGAATTGCGTGAAATGAGCACGCAGGTGCTGGATTCTATGGATATTGAAAAAGAGCGCGGCATTACCATTAAGGCGCAAACCGCAGCCTTGAGCTACAAAGCGCGCGACGGTCAAACCTATCAGCTCAACTTGATTGATACGCCGGGACACGTTGACTTTTCTTATGAGGTATCGCGTTCACTTTCCGCCTGTGAAGGCGCGCTGTTAGTGGTGGACGCTTCGCAAGGGGTGGAAGCGCAAACCGTGGCCAACTGCTATACCGCCATTGATTTGGGGGTGGAAGTGGTGCCGGTGTTGAACAAAATCGACCTGCCTGCCGCCGACCCTGAACGCGTGGCGCAGGAAATCGAAGACATTATCGGTATCGATGCGGTCGGCGCGGTAACGTGTTCGGCCAAGAGCGGCCTGGGGGTGGAAGAGGTGCTGGAAGAAATCGTCAAAAAAGTACCGCCACCCGTCGGTGATGAAACCGCACCGTTGCAGGCGATGATTATCGACTCATGGTTTGACAACTATGTCGGCGTGGTGATGCTGATCCGCATTAAGAACGGCACTTTGAAGCTGAAAGACAAAGTGCGTTTTATGTCCACCCGTGCTGAAACACAAGTCGAACAACTGGGCGTGTTTACACCGAAATCGGTTACCAAACAGGAATTGAAGGCCGGTGAAGTCGGTTTTTTGATTACCGGCATCAAGGAATTGGGTTCGGCTAAAGTCGGTGATACCATCACCTTGATGGGTCATCCTGCCGCCGAGCCGTTGCCGGGCTTTCAGGAAGTACAGTCTCAGGTATTTGCCGGTCTGTACCCGGTAGAAAGCCATGATTATGAAGCCTTGCGCGATGCCTTGGAAAAGCTGCAACTGAACGATGCTTCGTTGAAATTCGAGCCGGAAGTATCGCAGGCTTTGGGCTTTGGTTTCCGTTGCGGCTTTCTCGGCCTTTTACATCTGGAAATCGTGCAAGAGCGTTTGGAACGTGAATTCGACATGGATTTGATTACTACCGCGCCGACGGTGGTGTATGAAGTGGTGATGAAAAACGGCGAAAAAATTGAGGTGGAAAACCCATCCAAGCTGCCTGATATCGGCCAGATTGAAACCATTCTCGAGCCAATTATCACCGCCACCATTCTCGTGCCGCAGGAATATGTCGGCAATGTGATGACGCTGTGTAATCAAAAGCGCGGTGTGCAGGTAAATATGCAATATCTCGGCCGCCAAGTGATGCTGACCTACGATTTGCCGATGAACGAGGTGGTGATGGATTTCTTCGACAAACTCAAGTCCACTTCGCGCGGCTATGCCTCGCTGGATTATCAGTTTAAAGAATTCCAAGCGTCTGATTTGATTAAATTGGATATCATGGTCAACGGCGAAAAAGTCGATGCCTTGAGCCTGATTGTGCACCGTCAGAGTGCGGTACACCGCGGCCGCGAATTAGCCGCCAAAATGCGCGAACTCATTCCTCGTCAAATGTTTGACATTGCTGTTCAGGCCGCCATCGGCAGCCAGATTATCGCCCGTGAAAACGTCAAAGCCCTGCGTAAAAACGTATTGGCCAAATGTTATGGCGGTGACATCACACGTAAGAAAAAACTGTTGGAAAAACAAAAAGCTGGTAAACGCCGCATGAAACAGGTGGGCAATGTGGAAATTCCGCAAAGCGCGTTCTTGGCGATTTTGCAAGTGAGTGACAAATAATGGGTACAAATTTATTGTTTGCAGCCATCGCCGCTTTTGTATTCGGCGTGGTACTGTATTTGAAAAGCAGCAAAGTGCGCGAAGAAAACGGCGAATGGAGCGGCGGCCTGCAATGGGGCTATCTCTTGATGATGGTCGGCGTGTTTGGCGTATTGTCGTTTTTTATGAGTTTTACCGCCGTATTACTGGTGTTTGTCGTATTTACCGGTATTGTGTGGTTCATCCACAAAGGCCGTCTGAAGAAAAAAGATTTCGCGCATCAAGACGAAGGCCACTTCACCGATTACATGAGCGGCTTTTTTCCGATTATTCTGATTGTGTTTGTATTGCGCACCTTTATTGCCGAACCTTTCCAGATTCCGTCAAGTTCCATGCGTCCGGGTTTGGTCGTCGGCGACTTTATTTTGGTGAACAAGTTTTCATACGGCATCCGTACACCAATTGTCAATAATGTGTTGGTTCCTACCGGTAAGGTTGGGCATGGCGATGTGGTGGTGTTCGCTTATCCGGAAAACCCGAGTATCAACTACATCAAACGCGCCATCGGGTTGCCAGGTGATGTGGTTGAGTACAAAGACAAAATCTTGAGTATCAACGGCCAAACCATTGTAGAACAATCCGAAGGCATGCAGACCTACGCCGAAAATACCCGCCAATACGGCATGGTGGACATTGAAGCCGAAGCTTTCCGAGAAAATATCGGCAGCCACAGCTTTCAAGTTCTGAAAATGGCCGGGCAGCCGAGCTTTCTACCGCAAGCCGTACGCGCCGATTTTGCCTACCGGGAAAACTGCGAATACACGCAAGACGGTTCAGCCTTCAAATGCACCGTGCCCGAAGGTCATTATTTCATGATGGGTGACAACCGCGACAACAGCGAAGATTCCCGCTATTGGGGTTTCGTTAACGATAAACTGATTGTTGGCAAAGCATTTTTTGTATGGATGAACTTCGGTGACATGAGCCGTATCGGTACATCGATTAAATAAAAACCAATAATAAAAAGCCGTCTGAATGATTTCCAGACGGCTTTTTATTCCTGATGAATTGTTTTCAATTTTGGCAGGTAAAAACATCCGCGTGACCAACATCGAGCCGGGCTTGTGCGGCGATACTGAGTTTTCCAATGTGCGCTTTAAAGGCGATAACGAACGCGTATCCGATTTGTATAAAAACGTGCAGTTT
>NZ_PXYY01000106.1 GCF_003013245.1 Neisseria iguanae | reverse complement strand
AGGAAAGGCGGTTGGCAAACCCACCTGCCAACCGGGAAAAACGCGACCGAAAAAAACGCTTGCTTAGGTACGCCGGGTAATCGGTTCTTGGACGTATTCAACCGTTGCTGCACTTGGCAGGTGAATCCAAAGGCTTTTTGATTAAAACGTTTTACCCAATTCGACAAACATGCGGCTTTTGCCGTATTCGTGAAACTTATCGTTGCTCAGGTTTTTATGATGCGACACTGTCAGCCTCGGCGTAATGCCTTTAAAATGTACCGCACGATGCCAAAGCGACAAAGTCACTCCTAATTCCTTATCCTGCCGCTTGTCTCCGTTGCTGAAAAAGCTCGTTTCGTCATAATGGCGTTTGGCGGCATTCAGTTGCAAACGGCTCGACAAACCACCCTGCCATTCCTGCCCCCATGCCGCACGTAAGCCATAGCGGTCAAAGCTTTCCGAATGGTCGTCTTTATTGCGTTCGCGATACCAATCTGTACCCGTCAGCCAATATTGGCGGGCACCGGCATAATACACCAACGATGCACTAAACAAACGGCTTTGGTTATCAGCATCTTTTCTTCGGGTATTTTTCAGACGGCCAAATTCTGCTGCTGTCAAAGTTTGGATTTTCGACGTATGCCAACGGTTCCAATGCAGGCGAACGCCGTTGGTATGGGTATAGGGATCATTGCCATAAAAACGCCGTTCATGAAACGGTGTTACCCCCACATCGGTGCGCTGGTCGGCATGGCCGATACCCATCGATACCCGACCGATTAAATCGTTATAATCCGTGCGGTTCGGATAAACCTTACCGTAAACATCGGCCCCCGCCGTGGCATACCAGCCTTTGGGCAGCGACCATTTTTTTTCGGTACCGATTTGATAGTTGACCGCAGTGGCATCAATCGGCACGTTAAATGTCCAACCACGGAAACAATCGTCATCAGGATTAATGCTTTTTGCCACCTTACATTGTTCTGCCGCCAAATGCTCGCCCAAACGGCGTTGACGCGGTGCCTGATTGATATTCTGCTCCCGGGTAATATTTAACGATGCATTAAACTTCCACGAATCGCGTTCCCGTAAAGCCTTACGGTAGGCGTCGATCTCCATTTTCACCGTCTCAGGCATGTCTTCGCTCTGCAAACGGTCAAACTGGTCGGCCGCCGCTTCGTTCTGCTTGTTTTCAAACAAGGCTTTGGCCAACTGCAAACGTACCATCGGCGCATTCGGGTTTTCGGCGATAAAGTCGCGGTACACATTCACCGCCTCACCCGCCTTGCCTTCGCCCTGCGCCAACAAACCGCGGGCATAACGCGCCATTGCCTGATCGTGTTGCGACCATTTTTCATAAATCGGCAACACTGCTTTAATGCCTGTAATATTCTGCGCCACTACGGCAGAATACATTGCCCGCTCCAACAAATCGGTATTGGACAGCAGAATCTCCTCATCTACCTGCAATACTTTTTCAAACGGCTTGGCCGCCTCTTTGACATGCGCCGGAAGCCCTTGTATTTTCGGTTCAGCCACATTAATCTTCAATTCCACTTCCTTCCGCGGCTCAAACGGTCTGACCGCTTCCGCCGCAGACGCCACGGCCGGACACAACAGCCACCACAACATCGCTTTTTTCATGACTTAAACCCATATTTTCCAAAATATTTCAGCCCTTTAACTTATATGAAATATGTATCTTATTCAGACAAACAGGCCGTCTGAAACCTTTTCAGACGGCCTGCATACAACTTAAAGATTATTGGCGTTTTGCACCATAACCACCGATTAACTGCTCGGTATTGGCGGCATTCTTCAGGCCGTAAATACCGCCGATTTCAGCGGCTCCTGCGCCATAAAATTTACCGTTTAATTCACCGGTCATGCCATTGGCTGTTGTAGCGGTGCCTTTGAACTGATTATGGTTCGACCATTTGGCATTAGCTTTGATATCATAATCGGCCGCTTTGGTATCAACACGGAAACCATTGGCACCAATCGCACGGAAATGGGTATTGCTGGTCTCAAAACGTACACCTTTCTTGGCAAAATCCACTACGGCTTTCACATCGGCAGTTACTTGTTTTTGCGTACTATTCTGAACCAAATAAGCCGTGGCCAAACCGTTATAGGTTGCCGTACCGCTCTGTGGCAAGGCTGCATAAGGTGTTTCATCCCCCAAGCTTTGGTAACCGTGAATCACGCCGTTTTTCGGATTGAGATAATGGGCAAAGGTTTGGTAAGTCCAACCTGCAGCGGCCGAATCGTGTAGAACGATTTGCGTACCATCAGTAAACTTCACGATATACACACCATCGAATTTTTTATCGAACACCAAGCCATTTTTATCCTTTCGGATATAAGCTATATTCCGTGTACTTGCATCTTCTTTTGTGGTACCACCAGAGTAAGCCTTTGCAATTACTGAACCTGGCGCGGTGAAATTCACTTGAGTAGCGCCATTGTTAGTAGTTACTACGCCATCTAACTGAACTTCATCATTAGGCTTAAATTCCAAAGAACTAATCAACCCGTTTTGATCGTAGGTAAATGTTTTTTTACCATCAATATTGCGTAGTTGGACATTCGGATTGTTTTGCTGTGCGGATGAAGAAGAAATAAACGAAGTATGCGGCGGCGTCGGCAGATTCAAAGCCTGCAATGAATTATTATCAATAATCACATTTTTTGACAGCTCATTCAGTTTGGCTGCAGCCTTGGCATCTAGCCAAGTTTTTTGGGCATCGGTCAAATTACCATAAGCAGTAACAGCCTTGTCAAAAGCAGCTTCTTCATCTGCAGTATCCACTTCGGTGGCTGTCGCAGGCAGAGCGGCAATTTGTTTTTCTAATTCAGTTGCTGCTGCATTTGCAGCCTTAATAGCTGCTTCCAAAGACTCAAGTTTCTTCAAAGAATCCGGTAAAATCAAAGATTGTGAAGAACCCAAAGCTTTATATGCAGCTCTCACTTGCTCAACCGCCGCAACGTCAGAAGCTTGAACATTATTTGCCTCAGGCAGCTTGGCAATACGATCAATTACACTCCGTACGCTGACAGCATTATTGACCAATTCGGCACCTGGAGACGAACCACCGCCGCCACCGCAAGCAGATCAAACCGCTGCACTAATAGCAATAACTAAAATCTCCCTCATTTTCGCATTCCGTAACATATCTAAAATCCCTTTCTTTTTAAAAAACACCAGCCGAATAAAATATTTATTCTCTTGGCAACTAAAATGAATTAAATGGTATAAAATAGGATTAAGCGGTATAGTAACATAATTCCTTGTATAATTACAAAAGAAAATTAAATTTTACATTCAAAAGAGAATTTATCGACTTCCAAACGACAACAGACATCCTGCTTTCAATGATTTTTTTCAAATGACTCCATGCTTAGGAAATTCAAAACATTTCACGTCTGCTTTCAGGTAGAATAACGTCTTGACCGACTTCAGGCCGTCTGAAACATGAGTTCTAAAATTCCTTATCTGCTGCTGGTTTTGGTGGCAATCGCGCTGGATCAAATCACAAAAATTTGGACGCTGGCGAATTTCCAATATCAAGAACGTACCAACATCATTCCCGGTTTTTTTGACTGGACACTGGTATTCAATCCGGGGGCGGCGTTTAGTTTTTTGGCTGACCAAGGCGGTTGGCAGAAGTATTTCTTTTTGACACTGGCTTTGGTGATTAGCGGCTATTTGTGGCGCGGCACTATAAAAAATGATTTTGCGCGCTGGGGGAAAATCGGGGCGGCGATGATTATCGGCGGGGCCATCGGCAATGCTATTGACCGTATAGCTTATAGCCATGTAGTTGATTTTTTATTATTTTATTGGCAAGATTGGTATTATCCTGCGTTTAATATTGCCGACAGCTTTATCTGCGTGGGTGCGGTATTGTTGATATTGGATGGTTTTTCAAGCAAACATAAAAAAAATGCGGCGGCAGATAACAAGGCCGTCTGAAACTGAATTTTTCGGAATACACACATGACAAGCAAAACCATTATGCTGGCCAATCCGCGCGGCTTTTGTGCCGGCGTTGACCGTGCCATCAGCATTGTCGAACGGGCGCTGGAAGAATACGGCGCGCCGATTTATGTGCGCCATGAAGTGGTGCACAATAAATTCGTGGTAGACAATCTGCGCGACAAAGGGGCGGTTTTTATTGAGGAATTGTCGGAAGTTCCGGCAGGCGCAACGCTGATTTATTCGGCACACGGCGTATCGAAAGCGGTGCAGGAGGAGGCAGAAAAGCGCGGTTTCCGTGTATTTGATGCGACTTGCCCTCTGGTAACCAAGGTGCATAAAGAAGTGGCGCGTTTGGATGCGCAGGATTATCAAATCATTATGATCGGCCACAAAGGCCATGTTGAAGTGGAAGGCACGATGGGGCAGCTTCCGCCCGGCAAAATGCTGCTGGTGGAAGTGGTGGAAGACGTGGCAGCATTGGAAGTAGCCGATCCCGACAAACTTGCTTATGTCAGCCAAACCACTTTATCGGTTGATGAAACAAAAGACATCATCAATGCGCTCAACGCGCGTTTCCCAAATATCCGCAATCCGCATAAAGAAGACATTTGCTACGCCACCACCAACCGTCAAAAAGCGGTGAAAGATTTGGCAGCGGAATGTGATATTGTGATTGTAGTCGGCTCGCCCAATTCCTCCAACAGCAACCGCTTGCGCGAAGTGGCAGCCATTCGCGGCGTGGATGCTTATATGGTTGATAATGCCAGCTATCTGCAGAAAGAATGGTTTGACGGCAAAGCCAAAGTCGGTGTGACTGCGGGAGCCTCCGCGCCGGAAGTGTTGGTGCGGGAGGTGTTGGAAACCATCCAATCCTGGGGACACGATACTGTGTGCGAGGGCGAAGGCGCGGAAGAAAGCATTGTGTTTGTCTTGCCAAAAGAGCTGCGCCGCGAAGGTGAAAACAAGCAGATTTTGAATAAAGGTTAACCTGCCCTTCGCAATAGTAACAGGCCGTCTGAAAGATGATTTTCAAACGGCCTGTTCTGTATGGTTTTGATTTTTTTCTTTTCTGCTTTCAGGCGATCTGTGGTTTAGTCATACTCCGCCAACCGTTGTACATCATGATACACAAACCTATCCAAATCAAACCGTAGCTGACCAAGGCTTGCGCTTCCAGCGGCTCCTCCAACAGGGTAACCGACACCACAAACAGCAAAATCGGTTCGAGATAACTCAACATGCTGAATACCGCCACCGGCAACTGTCCGTTGGCCTGTAAATTCAAATACATTGCGACTGCGCTGTTTATGCCGAGCAATACTACGAAAAACCACAAATGCGGATGCGCGGCCAGTATGTCCAAGCTTGCCGATTGTGTCAAAATATACACCAGCATAAACGGTGCAATCAGCATCAAATCAATGAACAACCCGACCAGCGAAGGGACGCCCAAGCCGCGGCGAAAAAGATAATAAACGGGATAAGTGGCAAATACCCACACCGTCGCCCATGAAAATGCTGCCGAATGCAGTAGCGACCATGCCACGCCTGCGCATGCAAATGCTACTGCCCAATGCTGTAAACGGTTCAACCGTTCTTGAAACCATATGCGTCCGGCCAGCATCATGGCTAAGGGAAACAAAAAATAGCCGGCCGCCACATTCAAGCCTTCACCGTTGACCGGTGCCCAGACAAACAGCCAAAGCTGGCTGGCCAAAATCGGCGTAGGCATCACAACCAGCAGGCAGCGTTTCCAGTTTGTCCCGACACTCAAGGAAAATGAACGCGCCGCCGGCCAACTTCGGGTCATATTCATCAGTGCAAACAGCGCAAACAACATCGCCACCATACGCCAGGCAAACACATCCGTCCCGGTCATCGGCCGCATCCATAAGCCGTATAAAAACAGCATAGCAAACAGGATATTGGAACAAACGGCAGCTAAAACGCCTTTAGTCATAATACTCATTTTTCAGACAGCCTTGTCTATAAAACAAACATAGGAAGTGAATATTTTAAACGATACGATATGAAAAAATTTCTCATATTTTGGAACTCAAGATCAGAGATTTTGCAAAATATCGGGTTTTAATTTGATTATTCTTCATATTTCAAAGGCTGTCTGGAAAAATGGAGCTTTTACAAGCTTGATAAAAGCATTCCCAACATTCTGCAACCGCAAGCCGATATTTCATTGAAAATGCCGGCCGAAGCGGACCACTCCTCCGTAACAACCTGCCAATACCGCACCCGTATTCTTACCGAATAAGGTGTGATTTCGCGGCAAATGGTACTGGTTTCTCTGCAAGCAGTCGGGTTCGGCATCAGTATGTTTGTGCAAATCGAACTTGAACACCGGCAGCATAATGTACAAGAAGCATCCGAACGTGCCATGAATCAGGAACAACACATAATGGGTCGCTATGGAGTTTCCGGAGATGATGATTTTCTGTTGCTGGTGCATTGCGCCGATATGCCGGTTTATCACGCTTCTACCTGCCGGATACTAACTGCGGAAAACAATGTGCGCAATTTTAAAAGTCAGTTTGTAATGAATTTTGCCAAAGCTGAAAACAAAGATTGAATTATAGACGGTCGAATCAATGAAACAAGCCGGGTGTAAGAAACAGCCGCGTTGTTTACACAACAGATTGGGCAATGATGCCTGTAAAACCCCGAAAAGCATATCACCTTTCAAACCCTTATGCGGCTTAACCGGATGATAAAAATTCACAAAACGGCATAACGCCTTTTGCCGGTGTTCCGAATCCTTAAACGCAAACTTATCCTGCCCCATTTCCATTAAGTTGCGGATAACCCGCTCTGCTTGACGTCAGTCTGTGGCCAGGCAATACGGGGAAACCTGTTTTGCACACAGGCAGCCGCAAACAGATGCGCCGCATGGTCCCGATATTCCATGCCTTTATCAGCGTGAGCACACCCGATGGTATACAGGCAGCAATCGACTACATCTTGTTCAGTCATGTAACGGTCTTTCAGGGTAGCAATAGCAAAACTACTCAGATTCAGGTAAGTCCTTCCGTAAGTCATTAATGTCACGAAGAACGTGACCGCTGTTAACAATAAAAGGGGCTTTATGAATAACTCCATACCCAGTAGTGAGCTCATGCATGTCTTCCTTGGACAAGCTCAATATGCCGCAGAAATTTGGCCGCACCTGCGACAGTAGGGTCCGGCAGAATAGCCGCATACCGTTCGCGGGAACAGTCATCAATGGCGGCAGACAGGCAATCCCCCGGGTCAGTTGTTTTTTGATTCTGCAGTAAAGGCAGCCGCTTGGTGTCGAAATGCACCGTTTCACCCGGATAAGGATTGTTCTCATGTTTTGCCTGCTTCTTGAGCTTTTCTTCGATTTCCCGCCCGACTTTGGCCAAACGCTTCATGCCCTATTTGGTTTGTTTTAAACGGTTGCCGGTACTGTTTTGCGGTGTCGGCAGTTGCCATCGTACCGCCTTCAGGATACGGCAGATGGTCACTCTGCCGGCGGGGTAACGCTGTGTATCGGCGCGTCAAACGGCTTGGCGGTTGTGCGGGGTAAGGCGGGTGTTTTTATGGATATTCATGCAGTATTGTCTTTCAAATACGGTAAACACCGCCGGCTTTTCTTACACGTACAATCTTTTCAGACGGCCTGAGACCTTTGTAAAACCCTTTCCAACCGACAAAAGGTTAATGGCTGCTAAAACAACCCAACCTTTTCCCAAACCCCTAAAATCCCCTAAATTCCTTTGAAACCGGATTTTAGAGGATTCTCCCCATGGGCCGCTTTTTCAAACAAACTACCGAAACCATGATTGCCAAACATATTGACCG
>NZ_PXYY01000105.1 GCF_003013245.1 Neisseria iguanae | reverse complement strand
GTGTTGGCTGTCAGTGGGTTTACTTAACCGAATCAATCGTTCAGGGCTTTTTGCAGGCCGTCAAAACCACATTGATGGTATTGAAAATTTCCGGAATCAGGCAAAGCGAATTCTACGGAAATAGAACAGAAACCTTTCCCTTTATTCCTGAAGGAATGTGAATTTCGTTTTAATTTTGGCGCACCAAAAGGGCAGCTTAAAGTCTTGCTGTTTTAGTGTGGTATTTAAGGCTGATCTAATACAGCCCCAAAATTCCAAACAATGTCGGAGGGTAAAACAAACAAGTGGGCTTGGTTGTTCAACTGAAAGGTGTGTTTGAAACGGCCATTGTAGGCTAAATTCGGTTTAGAATGAATTTATTAGAGAAAACTCAGTATATGAGCCGATAGGAAACAAACAGGCCGTCTGAAAGCGGTTTAATCTTTCAGACGGCCTGTTTTGCCTGTGTTTCAGCCTGATGACTACATCAAATTCAAATCGCTTATGCGGTCAAACAAGCGTTCCGGTTCGCTGCCTTTTTCGTGAAATTGGATACGCAAACGCAAATCGTTGGCGGAATCGGCTTGGCGCAAGGCTTCGTCGTATTCGATGTAGCCTTGGGTATAAAGAGTGAACAAATGCTGGTCGAAGGTTTGCATGCCGTCACCTGAAGCTCGGTTCATCAGGCCGCGGATTTCCATCAGTTCGCCTTTGAAAATCAAATCCTGCATGGCAGGCGTGTTGATCAGCAAATCAATGGCGGCGGTGCGCATAGTGCGGTCTTTTTGAATCACCAAGCGCTGGCTGATGATGCCGGTGAGATTCAAAGCCAAATCCATCAGCACTTGTTTCTGACGCTCTTCAGGGTAGAAGTTGATGATGCGCTCGATAGTTTGCGACGCGTTGTTGGCGTGGATGGTGAACACGCACAAGTGGCCGGTCTGCGCCAATTGCATGGCGTATTCCATGCTCTCTCCGCTGCGTACTTCGCCGATACACACGACATCAGGTGCTTGGCGCATGGCATTTTGAATAGCGGTTTTCCAATCGGGTGTGTCAATGCCGATTTCGCGTTGGGTGAAAATGCAGCGGCGCGGTTTATAGATAAATTCAATCGGATCTTCAATGGTGACCACATGGCCGGGCATTTTGTTGTTGCGGTAGTTGAGCATGGAAGCCATGGTGGTTGATTTACCCGAACCGGTCGGCCCGGCTAAAATCAGCAGGCCACGCGTGGCGATTGCCAAATCTTTGGTCTTTTCCGGCAAACCCAAGGCTTCCATTTCGGGGATTTCTTGGCTGATGCGGCGCAACACCAAACCGACGCGGCCTTGCTCGTGATATGCATTCACACGGTAACGTGTGTTGCTGCGCGATTGCACGGAATAGTTCAGCTCCCATTCGCGGTTGAAGACGGCCAGCTGTTCGGGGTTCATGGTGGATTCGGCGATTTGCGCGGTTTCTTCAGCACTCAAGGCTTTGTGGGGAACAGGGGTTAATACGCCGTTCACTTTGATCGATGGCGGAAAACCGGCACTGATGAAAATATCGGACGCTTTGCGGCCTTCGGCCTCATCACACATGCGGTCGAGTAAGGGATGCAGATGCGTGCCGATTTCAGCCGGTGTCGGGATATGCGGGGCTTGGTTTTTTTGCGAATATGCCTGCACCATTTCGGAAAGCAAGCCATGTAAAGTGTTGTTATCGTTCATTTTTTTTCCATTATCTTTTTCAGGCGGCCTTATGGCCTAATCAGGCAGGCCGTCTGAAAAAATAGATTAAAGAATCATTTGATCGCTGTTTTGTGCTTTGCTGCGCGCTATTTCCTGAGTGATGGTGCCTTGGCGCAACAGGTTTTGCAGGGCTTGGTCAAGTGTTTGCATGCCGTGTGCTTGGCCGGTTTGCAGTGCGGATTGGATTTGGGCGATTTTGTTTTCGCGAATCAGGTTGCGCACGGCAGGCGTGGAAATCAGGATTTCGTGTGCCGCCACACGGCCATTGCCGTCACGGGTTTTCAATAAAGTTTGCGAAATTACGGCACGAAGCGATTCGGAAAGCATGGAACGCACCATTTCTTTTTCTCCTGCCGGAAACACATCGACGATACGGTCAATGGTTTTGGCCGCGCCGGTGGTGTGCAGTGTACCGAACACCAAATGGCCGGTTTCGGCAGCGGTCAAGGCCAGGCTGATGGTTTCGGGGTCGCGCATCTCACCAATCAGAATTACATCAGGGTCTTCACGCAGTGCGGAGCGCAGCGCATTGTGGAAGCTGTGGGTGTGTTGGTGCAGTTCGCGCTGGTTAATCAGGGCTTTTTTGCTTTGGTGAACAAACTCAATCGGGTCTTCGATGGTAAGAATGTGCGCCGGTTGGGTCTCGTTGATGTAGTTGATCATCGCCGCCAAAGTGGTTGATTTGCCTGAACCGGTCGGGCCGGTCACCAATACCAAACCGCGCGGATTATCGGTAATCTTTTGGAAAATGCGCGGCGCACGCAATTCTTCCAGGGTCAATACGCTGCTAGGAATGGTACGGAACGCCGCTGCAGGGCCGCGCTCAGTGGTAAATGCGTTCACACGGAAGCGCGCGACATTGGGCAATTCAAACGAAAAATCGACTTCCAAATCCTGCTGATAAAGCTTGCGCTGGTGGTCGTTCATTACCGAAGTCACCATCGTGCCGACTTCTTCGGCGTCCATTTCCGGCAGGTTGATGCGGCGGATGTCGCCGTGAACGCGAATCATCGGAGACATTGCTGAGCTTAAGTGAAGGTCGGACGCTTTGTTCTTCACGCCGAATGCCAGTAAGTCTGTAATCTGCATAATGTGGCCTTATTGGTTTAGAATAGTAAATCAGTTCATTTTAAATGCATAATATCGTTCAACCAAGTAAATTTTGCAAAAAGGCCGCATAATGGCCGGATAAAGGAAAGAATCATGTCGGGATTGCAACAACATTATCAAACCGTTTTGAGCAGCCTTGCCCGTGCGACAGAAGAAGCAGGCCGTCTGAAAGATTCGGTGAAGCTGGTGGCGGTGAGCAAAACCTTTCCGTCCGAAGACATCCGCGAAGTGTATGCGGCCGGCCAGCGCGATTTTGGTGAAAACTACATTCAGGAATGGTATGACAAAACGCAAACCCTTGCTGATCTGCCCGATATCGTGTGGCATATCATCGGCGACGTGCAATCCAACAAGACCAAATACGTCGCCGAGCGTGCGCATTGGCTGCATACCGTAGGCCGTTTGAAAACTGTGCAACGTATCAGTAATCAACGGCCGTCTGAAATGCCGCCGCTGCAAGTGTGTATTGAAGTGAACATTTCAGGTGAAGCAGCCAAACACGGGGTAAAACCCGAAGAAGCAGCGGGCTTGGCAGTGGAAGTGGCTAAGTTGCCGAATATTCAGGTACGCGGTTTGATGTGTGTCGCCAAGGCTGACAGCAGTGACGATGAATTGCGCCGACAGTTTTCCATCATGCAGGAATTATTGGCCGAGATGAACATGGCGGGCGTGAAGGCCGATGTGTTGTCGATGGGGATGTCGGGCGACATGCGGATTGCCGTAAAATGCGGTGCAACGCATGTGCGCATTGGTAGTGCGATTTTCGGCCGGCGCGATTACAGTAAATGAAACTTATCTGCAGAGGCCATCCTGATTTTTTCAGACAGCCTTACAATATATTTATAGAGAACGTAAAGAAAGGCAGAAATATGAACGTATTTTTCTTAGGCGGCGGCCAAATGGCCGCCGCGGTTGCTGGCGGTTTAGTGAAGCAGGGCGGTTATCGGGTGCATGTGGCTGACCGTGGTGCGGAAAAGCGTGAACGCTTGGCGAAAGAATTGGGTGTGGCCGCATCGGAAAAATTACCGGCATTGACCGAAAACGACGTGTTGGTGTTGGCTGTCAAACCGCAAGATATGCAGGCGGCGTGTAAACATATACAGACCAACGGCGCATTGGTGTTGTCGGTCGCCGCCGGCTTGAACATCGAAACTTTAAGCCGCTACCTTCACGGCAACCGCCGCATTGTACGCACCATGCCCAATGTGCCGAGTAAAATCGGTTTGGGCATTACCGGTATGTATGCCGCCTGGCAGGCCGGCGAAGCAGACAGGCAAACTGCCGACAACATCATGCGCGCCGTCGGCCAAACCGTGTGGCTCGACAATGAAAGCCAAATACACGCCATCACCGGTATCAGCGGCAGTGGCAGCGGCTATGTGTTTTACCTGCTTAATGCGTTACAAGAAGCCGCATTGGCACAAGGTTTCGATGCCGAGCAAGCCCGCAGCCTAACCTTGGCCACATTCAAAGGTGCAGTCGGACTGGCCGAACAAAGCGGCGCTTCTTTTGAAGAATTGCGCCGAAGCGTAATGTCTAAAGGCGGTACTACCATAGAAGCCTACAATGTGTTCGACAAACGCGCCGTGGCCGAATCGATCAAGGAAGGAGTCGCCGCCTGTGTCGCCCGTTCGCGAGAAATCTCGCAACAATTCGGGGCTGTCTGAAAAAATGAAAGCCGATTTACTGTTATTGCTGGCCGATAGTTTGGTGATTGTGATGGTGGCGCGGTACCTGCTGCATTGGGCGAAGCTGGATAGCACCCATCCGCTGGCCGTGTTTTGCCGCCAAACCACCGAGTGTCTGGTTAAGCCTTTACGTAAAGCCGTGCCGTCCGCAGGCCGGCAGGATTCGGCCTGCCTGTTGGCCGGATTACTGGTGTATTACACTATCTATATGGTGGTGACGTGGGTGGAGCTGCCCGGCAGCATTGGTGGCCGAATCATGGCGGCGAATTTTATTTTTGCACTCATCGGCATGCTGAAAGCCGTGGCTTATGTTTTACTGTTCGGCCTGATTATCCGCATGCTGCTCAGCTTTAACAATCCGTATTCGCCGCTGATGGTGGTTTTACAGCGCATTTTCGAACCGGTTTCGCGCCCGTTTGCATTCCTGCGTGTTGGCCGCTACGACTTTTCCGGCAGTGTGGCGGCATTGGTGTTATGGTTTTTTTTGGTTGGCTTCCTGCCCAAGCTCGCCAGCAGCGTCAATTTGTGGTTATTGCGTTAAAGCCAGGCCAGCCGCTCCAATCGGCAGGGTTTGAGTGGAATTTCGCTAGATGCAGCAACTAAAAACAGGTTGTCTAAATGCAAAAAAGTGCAAAGCGGGCAGACGGGTGTAACGCACTGAAAAAAACATGTTATGATACGGCTTTTTTAAAAGCACAGTATTCCAAAAAACTAATAAAAAATAAATACTTGCTGATTAGAAACAAAAGTTTCCAATTATTGGAGAAAGAAATTATTATGTCAAAGCTGACAGAACAAGACATTTTAAACTGGGATGGTCCGGAAGATGATTACATGAATGCCGACCAATTGGCCTTCTTCCGAGCCTTACTTGTCAAGATGCAAGATGAGCTGATTCAAAATGCAACAGTTACCACCAGCCATTTGCAAGAACACGAATCCGCCCCTGATCCTGCCGACCGTGCAACGCAAGAAGAAGAATACGCTTTAGAATTGCGCACGCGCGATCGCGAACGAAAATTGTTGGCAAAAGTGCAAGCGACCATTCGCAGTATTGATGAAGGCAGCTATGGTTTCTGTGCCGATACCGGTGAGCCGATCGGTTTGAAACGTTTGCTGGCACGCCCGACTGCAACATTGTCTGTTGAAGCGCAAGAACGTCGTGAGCGAATGAAAAAACAGTTTGCCGACTAAATTCCCCAAACTTATCCGTTAATACAAAAGATACTGCTACGCACGTAAAGCGATAATTTTCAGAAATTTTCAAGCTCCTGATTTAAAAGATATTTAAATGCCGTATTTCGCAAAGCGCAAGCGGTTTAAGCTGTTTTTGTCTGACATTCAGGCAAAAACAGCTTTGTTTTTTTGTAAAAATGCTAAACAGGTTGTACCGTCCAGGATTGTAAATTTCGCTTTTGCGATACATATCGAATGTAATGACTATCAGTTTCCATATCAGTGCACCGGATATCAGCATTTTAGGTTTGTTTTTGGCTTTCAATGGACGTTTTTAGTCCGAACCTTTAAGCCGCCTGAATTCAAAAGGCTTAAAGCTTCGGATTGTTTACTTGTTTTTTCATTGCAGGGTTTTTCCCCTATTAGTCTAAGGAGGCACTCAAACTCTAAAACCGTTATAGGATAATTCCTTATTCATCAATTGTTTTACAAATGCTTGAACTTATTTGCTTCATTTTTGTTTTTGCCGGCAGGGTCGGATTGTGTACATGAAAAGATACGGGTCTTATCATCTTGTGTTTGTGCCGATAAGGGCGATGGCGGCAGTCAACCGGGCGCATCTGCAAAGAAGGCAGTTTTCACTTGCCGCTCTTCGATGGTGTAGGTATTCTGTTTTTCCGGATTGACACCGACGGCAACAATCAGCTCATCAAACAAGGCTTGCGCTTCACGAATCATCCAAACATGGCCGAGCGTAGGCGGATCGAAACTGCCGGCATACACGGCGCGGCGGATTGGGGTTACGTTCATAATGGGGTAAAGGAAAGGATTAAGGCAACAGAATAATGCGGGAAATAGGGGCTGTCAAAGGAAAAGCTGCCGGGACTTTTGAAAAATCTCCATCTTTGGCATATTTTTTCGCAAGCCGCTTCTTGACCGCTTGTCTGTCTGATGCGTCTGCGCTTTCTGTGATGCCTCTGCTTTGAACCGTGTTTGAACCCGGGGCTTGGTAAAGGTTCAGGCCGTCTGAAACAGGTGCGCCCTGCACACCGTTTCAGACGGCCTGTTGGTATTATGCGCAAAGCGCACAGAGGCAAATCTTTAACGGAAGAAGACAAGCAGCTGTCGGAAAACCGTTATGCGGTTGGATAAACCTTGGGGGGACTTTGCACCGTAAATTCGGCTGTAAACGGGTGTGTTATTTTGGCTTGCGGAAAGTATGGGCGCAAAGCCATTTGAAAGGGGTGAGCTTAAACCTGTTAAAGGTAGGAAACACGTCCTGACAGAGGGAAAATAGGGATGGGAACAGTGCTTAAAAAGGCAAAATGGTTAATCGATAACCCAATTAACCGCTTTGGTTGGTGTGTTTATATTTTGCAAAGGTCTCGGGTTGTTTGAAACATCACTAACGTGCATCAGAAATCGGACAGGTTCGGCATCTTTCTGAGACGGCGGATTCAGTCCTCTTGTTGGTGGTTGCTCAGAATTTTCTGATAAACATCTTCCGGTAGATAGCGGCGGATCATGTCGCGCCAGCCTTCGGGGCCCACTAGGCCTTTGACCATGGTGGAAGATACTTCGGCAATTTCGCGTGGGGGCATCAGAAATACGGTGGAAATTTCCGGGGCCAAATCGCTGTTGATATAACGCATGGAACGTTCGTATTCATAGTCGCCTGCGGTGCGGATGCCGCGCACGATAAAGCGTGCTTCGACTTCACGGGCGTAATGCACCAAAAAGCGGTTTTCAAATACGGTGATGCTCACGTTGGGAAATTCGGCGGTCACGGCTTTGAGCATGGCCTGCCGCTCTTCGATGGTGTAGGTATTCTGTTTTTCCGGATTGACACCGACGGCAACAATCAGCTCATCAAACAAGGCTTGCGCTTCACGAATCATCCAAACATGGCCGAGCGTAGGCGGATCGAAACTGCCGGCATACACGGCGCGGCGGATTGGGGTTACGTTCATAATGGGGTAAAGGAAAGGATTAAGGCAACAGAATAATGCGGGAAATAGGGGCTGTCAAAGGAAAAGCTGCCGGGACTTTTGAAAAATCTCCATCTTTGGCATATTTTTTCGCAAGCCGCTTCTTGACCGCTTGTCTGTCTGATGCGTCTGCGCTTTCTGTGATGCCTCTGCTTTGAACCGTGTTTGAACCCGGGGCTTGGTAAAGGTTCAGGCCGTCTGAAACAGGTGCGCCCTGCACACCGTTTCAGACGGCCTGTTG
>NZ_PXYY01000104.1 GCF_003013245.1 Neisseria iguanae | reverse complement strand
CCGGGGCAGCGGAAACAGGCAGACAGGAGCGGCCGTTTGCTGCGCCATGACTGTATCACTTTCGGGTATTTCCGCTCCATTCCTCTTCCGGTCCGTCCAAAGCCGCTTCCGCCGCTTCGCGGTATATGGGTTTCAGCCTTTTGGCCTTTGCTGGCGACACAGCGCAAACTGTTGCGGATTTGGCGGGTGACGCACAATTGTACTCCGGTTTGCGGAAAGATACTGCGAACGGCTTCGTCAAAACCGGCCAAACCGTTTGCGCAGGCTGTTAGAATGTCTTTGATGCCGCGGTTGTTCAGGCCGGCCAATACTTCCAACCAATAACGCGCGCCTTCGCTTTCGGACAGGTAAAGACCGGGCAGTTCTTTACAGCGGTCCGAATTCAGACCGGGTACGGTGTAAACGGCTGTGCCGGCGTAGCGGCCTTTTATAGTGGACGGCATTGGCAGTTATGTTACCCTTCGAAAATGAAGATAACATACTGTAAATTATCTGAAAAAGTACAAAAGAAACAACTTGGGTTTTTATACCCAGAGTTACTGCCCGTCCGACTGCCGGTTTATTGGATATCCACCCCAATGCCACGCTGCCAAGGCCGTCTGAAATCCGGTTTGGGTTGGATTAAACATACCGTCTGCCAATGCCTTTAATGCTTTGGCTGCTGCGGATTCCGGATGGCGGGCCGGGTATCCCCGGATGATGCCCTGCCGGTGAAACGGGCCGGGTTGGAACGGAATACCGGGGGACAGGCTGTTCAGATCGCCAAACCCGCCTGCGCTAATGCCCCGTATACCCATCCCTTTTTCTTTAACAGCCCCTACTCCCGGCTACTAAAATATCTTCTGACAAATATAATCTTACCTCCTCTTCCCAAGCCCGGAGGGCATCATTTAATTCAGTGAATTTCCTCTCTATAGCTGTTTTACTAAATAACGGGCACAGAAATATCCAAATGCCCTCACTCCCGCTCAGGCAGGAATCCGGTTCCGTCGGGACGGGAACTTGTAAAAAATTACTGAAAACCCACGTTCCGGATTCCCGCCTGTGCGGGAATGACGGATTTCAGGTTTCAGACGGCATGGGAAAAACTTGTACTCATTTTTAAGTCAAACGGCAATAGCCGGTTCAGAAATACCATGACACCGAACCCGCGGCCGAAGGATGGTATTGGCGGCAGTCTTTTCCGATTAAATGGGCTTTGAAAGGGCCTGTTTGGTTTTACGGCGGATGGTTTTCCCGTTGCAGTGGTGAGCTTGACAGGCCTGCCTGCCGTGGGTGTATCCGTATGCGGGCAGCCCGGGGGATGCGGGTTTTGGGGTGGGGAGATACGTGTTACACAGGGGGCATTTATATCTTTGCCTGCCGTTTTTACGGCGGTTCTTCACCGGGCTGTTTTGATGGCAAAAAGGGCGCTTTTTATAAACATTGGCAAAAAACCGCTAATGCCTTGCTGTTTGCCTTCGTTAACCCGTTTGCAGGCTAATCCGAACACAGTTCGTTACAAACGGTTTTATCGTTTGTTTGATTAACCCTAATACGAAGGTTAAGTAAAGTGAATATTAATGCAACCTTATTTGCGCAGATCATCGTCTTTTTCGGTTTGGTTTGGTTCACCATGAAGTTTGTATGGCCGCCGATCGCAAAAGCGTTGGATGAGCGCGCTGCCAAAATTGCTGAGGGTTTGGCTGCTGCCGAGCGCGGTAAAAGTGATTTTGAGCAGGCAGAAAAGAAAGTTGCAGAACTCATGGCTGAAGGGCGTGGACAAGTTGCCGAAATGGTGGCTAACGCCGAAAAACGTGCTGCTGCAATTGTAGAGGAAGCTAAACAGCAAGCTTCCACAGAAGCCGCACGCATTACAGCACAGGCTAAAGCCGATGTTGAGCAGGAAATGCACCGTGCGCGTGAAGCTTTGCGTGAGCAAGTTGCCGCATTAGCTGTGAAAGGTGCAGAGTCTATTTTGCGTAGTGAAGTTGATGCTTCAAAACACGCAACAATGCTCATTGGCTTTTATGATAAAGTTTCTGGTGGTTTTTATCATCCTTAATGTCTAACTAGGCCAAAAATCTCAGTTTTTGATCTGATTGAATATTCAAATACTGTTAAAATTAGTGAAAAAGCCTATTTAAATAGGCTCAATCCAACCAAACAGGCCGTCTGAACATCAATATGTTCAGACGGCCTGTTTTAGGTCTTTAAGCCGGGCGGCAGGCAATCATATAGTTGGTGTCGGTCGTATCGCTGATGTGGTATTCTTTAGTCAGCAGATTGTATTTCATGCCCTTGCTGTCGATGACATCCAAACCTGCGTGGCGGCACATACGCGCCAATTCGGCCGGCGTGATGAATTTCTGCCAATCATGCGTGCCTTTCGGAACGAAGTTCAACACATATTCGGCACCGACAATCAAATGCAGATAAGATTTCGGATTGCGGTTGATGGTGGAAAAAAACACCATGCCGTCGGGTTTGACCAATTGTGCACAAGCTTTCACGATGGCAGCCGGATTGGGCACGTGTTCGAGCATTTCCATGCAAGTGACCACATCAAAAACATGTGGCTGTTCGGCGGCCAATTCTTCCACCGGCACGCAACGGTAAGCGATATTACCGATGTTGTATTCTACCGCGTGTACTTCGGCCACTTTCAGAGATTTTTCCGCCATGTCAATGCCGGTTATATGCGCCGCTCCCTGCTTGGCCATGCTTTCAGCCAAAATACCGCCGCCGCAGCCGACATCCAAAACCTGTTTGCCGCTCAACCGACTCAAGCGGTCGATATAGCCCAAGCGCAGCGGGTTAATGTCGTGTAGCGGTTTGAATTCGCTGTTTTTATCCCACCACTTTTCGGCGATTTGGCTGAACTTGGTGATTTCGTTGTCATCAACATTGAGTTGGGTTTCAGAGGCCATGGTCGGTTTCCTGATTGGACAGAATAGGGATTTTATAACAAAGCAGGGCAGAGCGGTAGGCCGTCTGAAACCTTCGACCTATTTAGACGGCTTTGATTTCAACCGTTTCGCTGATTTTTATCCACAAAACGCGCTTTTGCAGCGCACTTAATTTTTTGGTGGCGATTTCCTGCTTCAAGGCTTCGCTTTTGCTGAGTCCGTCTGAAAGCACACGCATGGCAATAGGTTTGTGAATGCGTGTGTATCGTGCACCTTTGCCCGTTTGGTGTGCTTGAAAACGCTTGGTCGGGTGGTTGGTGATGCCGCAGTAAAGCGATTCGTTGGTACACAAAATCAAATAAACGCACCAATTTTCAGCCGTCATTTTTCGCACTCCGCAACAAAGCTGTCTGAAACGCTACGGCAAGCATAAACAAACATCGAATCATGGGCATTTCAGACGGCCTGTAGCTTGGTTAATGTTCGCCTTCACGCAACCAATACGTTTTCTGGGCGAACATCAGTTGATTATCGGTAAATTTCACTTTGTCCAGCACCAAAACCCACACATCGCTTTTCATTACCCGTGCAACAGGATGGGCTTGATAAAACCGCGCGGCAGCGGATTTCCGTTCGACTTCGCTGGGCAAACATTTTGCTCGTGCTTGAAACTGAATGCCGTTGATTTGGGTAATGCTGTCGGGTTGTCCGGCGACCGTGCCGGCAATCTTGGGTTGCAACATCATATTGCTGCCGTGTTGCGTGTTTGGGGAAGTCAGCACAATCAGTTGCGCATTCACTTCGTCGAACGCATAAAAGCAGCACGCACTCCACAGTTCGCCTGAGGGTGATTGGGTGGCGATGCTGGCAACGTGGTTATGATGAAAAAATTTGACGATTTTGTGAGGTAGAGCGTTCATGCGATTCCTGGTCGTTTTATACGGCCTGAATGGTCGTATGATTGAGTGAAGCGGAAACCATGATACGCCGATATGTTTTGAATTTAAACCGTAGCATGGCGGCTTAGGATGCTTAATAAAGAAAGGCCGTCTGAAAACTAAACGGCATATGGTGCCTAAATATGCGGCAGCGGCATGGTATTTGATTTGTTGCTGTTTTCATATGTTCGGTTCATCTTCACCCCAGTGCGGCAAATCAGGCACATCAATGTCAAACATTTCTAAGGCGCGGCCGACGCTGTAGGTGATGATGTCGTCCACCGATTGCGGTTGTTGGTAAAACGCAGGCACAGGCGGGAAGATAATGCCGCCCATTTCGGTGACACGCTTCATATTGTCCAAATGCGCCAGATTCAACGGTGATTCGCGTACCATCAGCACCAAGCGGCGGCGTTCTTTCAATACCACATCTGCTGCCCGCGTGAGCAGGTTGTCATTACAACCATGGGCAATTGCTGCCAGAGAGCGCATGGAACACGGAGCGACCAACATGCCGGCGGTTCGGAACGAGCCGCTGGAAATCGCCGCGCCCAAATTGCCGATCGGGTAGATGGCATCTGCCATCGTCGCCACGGCTTCTTTAGAATAAGGTGTTTCCAGCATGCGTGTCATGTCCGCACCTTTGGAAATAACCAAATGTGTTTCGAGGTCGGGTAGGGGTTGCAGGATTTGCAGGGCTTTGTAGCCGTATTGGAAACCGCTTGCGCCGCTGATGCCGATGATGAGCCGCCGTATCATATAGAATTTTCCCGTATCAGGCCGTCTGAAAGTAGTATTATAGGATACAAATTGTCTATCCATAGTAATATCCGATAAAATAGCTAAAATAGTGCATGATTTGATAAGGCCGTCTGAAAACAAAGGATAACGTATGGCAAAAATGAAAGGCGGTTTGGGCCGCGGTTTAGATTCCCTGATTTCCAATGGTGTGGACAACAGCACCAATGACCGTCTGACCACCGTCGACATTAGCAATATCCAGCCCGGCCGCTATCAGGCGCGTGTGCAGATAGACGACGGAGCGCTGCAGGAGTTGGCTGATTCGATTAAAGCGCAGGGCGTCATTCAGCCGGTGATTGTGCGCGAACACGGTTTGTCGCAATATGAATTAATCGCCGGCGAGCGACGCTGGCGTGCTTCGCAATTGGCCGGTTTGACTGAGATTCCGGTAGTCATCAAAACCATTAGCGACGAAACTGCGCTGGCGATGGGTTTGATTGAAAACCTGCAACGCGAAAACCTCAATCCAATTGAAGAAGCACAAGGTTTGAAGCGATTGGTTGACGAATTCGGGTTGACGCACGAAACCGTAGCTAAGGCCGTCGGAAAAAGCCGTAGTGCGATTTCCAACAGCCTGCGTTTGCTGGGTTTGCCTGAACCGGTGCAGGAAATGCTGTACCAACGCCGTTTGGAAATGGGGCATGCGCGCGCATTATTGACGTTGCCGGTGGTGGACCAATTGGAATTGGCGCAAAAAGCCGTAAAAAATGGGTGGTCGGTGCGCGAAGTCGAACGCCGCAGCCAGCTTGCCCATCAAACCAAAGAAGCAGAGCCGAAGAAAACCATCAGCCCCGATGTGCAGCGATTGAATGATGTATTGACTGAGCATTTGGGGGTTAACGCCGAAATTAAAACCACCAACCAGAAAAAAGGCAAAATCGTGTTGCATTTCGACACGCCCGAAGCATTTGAATACCTGCTCAAGAAATTAGGCATTCAATACGACGCATAAAGCTTCATTTTAAGCAAAATACCAAAAAATTCAGGCCGAGTTACTTCAGCTGCATAAAAAATGACGTTTTAGGCCGTCTGAAATTTTCAGACGGCCTTATTAAAATCTGATTAAAATCAAAGGGCTTTCGATTTTTTACGTAACAAGCCAATCTAAATGGCGCATAAATTATTGTATTTTAATGGTAATGAAAATGTAACGATGTGTAATTTGTGTTAAAATCATTGGGAATAGCAGTTGCCAGATAAGCAATTTGCCTCAAACCGCTGAATCATTAAATAATGACGTTTCACAAACCTTAACAATCACTTGACGACACAGTACTTCTTGATTATAGTAGCCTCGCTTTGGCATTTTGGCTCAATTGCCTTAAAAATATGAAGCAGATTTTAATTTTACAAGCGATTGTCTTGTTTGCAGTTTCTTCCCTAAGCGCGATAATCGTAGGCAAAAGCGGTTTTTGGTCGGCATTGGCCGGCGGAGTCACCTATCTCATCCCTTCATCTACTGCAGTTTTACTTTTAAAGCTTGTTAAAAATAATCCTTACCTGCAAAGCAGGATGTTTATTTGGGGAGAGGTTTTAAAAGTAATGCTGTCGCTGGTGTTGATGCTGATTGTGTTTGCAATTTGGCATGAATCACTGGTTTTCCTTCCGTTTTTCTTCGGATTGCTCGGCGTCAGCCATTTGGTTTTTTTGTATTATTTGAGAGTTAAAGACTATGGCAGGTGAATCTATGACCGCTGCCGACTACATCAAGCACCACTTGCAAAGCTTGACCAGTTTGTCGGACGTAACCCAAGGCCAAGGCCTGAAAAATATCGCTGATTTTTCTTACATCAACTTGGATGCAATTTTCTTTGCCGCAATGTTGGGGATTGCCGGTAGCTTTATCTTATGGCGCGGTGCCAAGAAAGCAACTGCCGGTGTGCCCGGACGCTTTCAGGCTGCAGTAGAAATTCTGTTTGAGTTTGTGGATGATATGTGTAAAAGCATTATCCATGACGAGCAATCGCGCAAAGCCGTTGCCCCGTTGGGTCTGACCTTGTTTGTGTGGATTTTCCTGATGAATGCGATGGACTTGCTGCCGGTTGATTTATTGCCGCTGGCTTGGCAAGGTGTTGCCGGTGACCATCATGCATTATTGCGTGTCGTGCCGACCGCGGATTTGAATACCACCCTGGCTTTGGCCATCGGCGTTTTGATTATCTGCATTTACTACAATATTAAAATCAAAGGCTTTGGCGGTTGGATGCATGAAATGTTTAGTGCCCCGTTCGGTGCAAAATTAGCACCGGCCAACTTTCTGTTGAACATTGTAGAATTCTTATCGAAAACCGTATCACACGGCATGCGGTTGTTCGGTAACATGTATGCCGGTGAACTGGTATTCTTGCTGATTGCTTTGTTAGGTGGCGCTTGGGCGGCTTCCGGCAGCATTGGTGTAATGGATCCGATTTTGTTCGTATTCCACATTTTGGCCGGTTTGGCTTGGGCGATTTTCCATATTTTGGTGATTACCCTGCAGGCATTTATTTTTATGGCACTGGCGTTTGTATACATCGGCCAGGCGCACGACACACACTAAAACTTAGTAGATTTTTTTTTAAGTGGTTTTTAATTTTTCAACGTAGTTTTAACCTTTGTTTTCTTTTAAGGAGTTTTAAAAATGGGTTTGATTGCTATCGCATGTGGTTTGATCGTAGCTTTGGGCGCTTTAGGTGCTTCCATCGGTATCGCTATGGTAGGTTCTAAATACTTAGAATCTTCTGCTCGTCAGCCTGAATTGATTGGTCCATTGCAAACCAAACTGTTCCTGATCGCTGGTTTGATCGATGCGGCGTTCTTGATCGGTGTTGCCATTGCCTTGCTGTTTGCCTTCGTTAACCCGTTTGCAGGCTAATCCGAACACAGTTCGTTACAAACGGTTTTATCGTTTGTTTGATTAACCCTAATACGAAGGTTAAGTAAAGTGAATATTAATGCAACCTTATTTGCGCAGATCATCGTCTTTTTCGGTTTGGTTTGGTTCACCATGAAGTTTGTATGGCCGCCGATCGCAAAAGCGTTGGATGAGCGCGCTGCCAAAATTGCTGAGGGTTTGGCTGCTGCCGAGCGCGGTAAAAGTGATTTTGAGCAGGCAGAAAAGAAAGTTGCAGAACTCATGGCTGAAGGGCGTGGACAAGTTGCCGAAATGGTGGCTAACGCCGAAAAACGTGCTGCTGCAATTGTAGAGGAAGCTAAACAGCAAGCTTCCACAGAAGCCGCACGCATTACAGCACAGGCTAAAGCCGATGTTGAGCAGGAAATGCACCGTGCGCGTGAAGCTTTGCGTGAGCAAGTTGCCGCATTAGCTGTGAAAGGTGCAGAGTCTATTTTGCGTAGTGAAGTTGATGCTTCAAAACACGCAACAATGCTCA
>NZ_PXYY01000103.1 GCF_003013245.1 Neisseria iguanae | reverse complement strand
TCAGCGGATTCATCATTTTAATGTCTTGTGCATTAGCTAAAGCCGCGTTTTGAGCCGTGCTGTTTTCCATGGCAAACGCGGTGAAGTGTTGCTTGTCGGTATTGGCATTGCCAAACAACTGGTTCTCGCCGTAAGCCGTAAGATTTAATCTATTAAAGCGATTTTCGGCTATAATCGGCTTTTAATGTGTTTAACCAAGGAAAAACGATGCTGTCCCGTTTCCTGCCGCCCTTTGCCTTCGCCGCTGCCATGATGCTTACCGCCTGCACGGAAGAAGCCGCCAAATCCTACACCGACAACGAAGAATTCTACACCGGCTTTCGTGAAGGCTTTATCGAAAGCAGCACCCGATCCTGCTTGGATACCGCCGGTGGGGATACCGTCAAAATCAAAGCCTTGTGCGAATGCGCAAGCCTGAAGTTGGCCGATTCGATAACGCGCGAAGAAATGAAAAACGCAGCTATCGGCACGCCGCTTTCCAATATCGAACAGCGCACCCAAGCCGCAGTAAATGAGTGCCGTCAAACGCAACCTACCCAATAAGCCATCAGATATAAGGCCGTCTGAGCGTTTCAGACGGCCTTGATTGTTTGGCATAAATTCCGATTATTCGACACGTTCGCCGTGAATGTTCAAATCCAAGCCTTCGCGTTCGGTGTCTTTATCGACACGCAAGCCACCGCAGATTTTGCCGACAACTTTCAGAATTACCCAACTCATCACACCACTGTATACAATGGTGGTTAATGCATCTTTCGTTTGAACCCACACTTGCGATCCGATTGTCGCATCGCCGCCGAAAATTTGGTTGTCAAACACCAAACCGGTCAACACCGCACCGACAATACCGCCGAAACCGTGAATACCGAAAGCATCGAGCGAATCGTCGTAACCCAATTTGCGTTTGATGACTGCCACGGCCACGTAACATCCAATCGCTGTAAGAATACCGATGATGATTGCGCCACCGGTGGCCACAAATCCTGCCGCTGGGGTAATACCGACCAAGCCTGCCACTGCGCCCGAAGCCAATCCTAAAGCGGAAGGTTTTTGTCCTGCCAGTTTTTCGCAAATCAGCCAAGTAACGGCACCAAATGCCGTGGACACTTGGGTCACCGCCATCGCCATACCCGCCGACGCATTCGCTGCCACCGCCGAACCGGCATTGAACCCAAACCAGCCGAACCACAACATCGCCGCGCCGATTAAAGTCAAGGCCATATTGTGCGGCGGCATGGCTTCGCGTCCGTAGCCCATGCGTTTTCCCAACACCAAAGCTGCTACCAAACCAGCCACACCGGCATTGATGTGCACCACCGTGCCACCTGCATAATCCAACACACCGCCTTCACTCATAAAACCGCCACCCCACACCCAATGCGCCGTCGGCACATACACCAGCAGGAGCCACGCGCCAGAAAACAGCATCATGGCCGAATATTTCATGCGTTCGGCAAAAGCGCCGGTGATGATGGCGGTGGAAATGATGGCAAACGTCATTTGGAAAAACATAAATACCGTTTCCGGAATCGTGCCCGCATTCGGCGATACAGTGACCATTTCTTTGGCCATATCCATGCTCATACCGTTGAGAAACAATCGATCGAAGCCGCCGATAAAGGTATTGCCCGGGGTAAACGCCAGCGAGTAACCGGCCACTACCCACAACACGCTGATTAACGCGGCGATGGAAAAACTGTGCATCATGGTCGAGAGCAGGTTTTTCTTACGCACCATGCCGCCGTAAAACAAAGCCAAGCCCGGCAGCGTCATAAACAACACCAAAGTCGCCGCCGTCATCACCCAAGCCGTGTCACCCGAATCGATTGCACTGAACGGTTGCCACCAATCCAAATTTCCGGCCAGCGCGCCAGTGGGAAACAAGCCCCACAACAATGCTGATTTTTTTTTCATGTTCATTATCCTTTTTTTCTTCTCAATGGTTGTGTCGCATACCGTCTGAAGTCCAATTCGGACCTTTTCAGACGGCCTCATCACCTGTTTCGCCCGTGCGGATACGGATAACCTGCTCCACCGCTTCGACAAAAATCTTACCGTCACCGACTTTGCCTGTGCGCGCCGTTTCCAAAATCATGTCGACAATCTGGCCGACTCTTTCGTCTTCCGCCACGATTTCAACTTTCACCTTGGGCATAAAATCCACTGCATATTCCGCCCCCCGATATACTTCTGTATGCCCTTTTTGGCGGCCGAAACCTTTCACCTCACTCACCGTCATGCCGTGCACGCCGATATTGCTGAGTGCCTCACGCATATCGTCCAATTTAAAGGGTTTGATCATCGCCGTAATTTTTTTCATCTTGCCTCCTAATATTGTCAACAATTTAACGTAATTAAACATTACTACTGTCTTGGATAAGATGCAATAGATTGTTAGCAATTTTATAAAAAAGTTTGAAAAAATAGCAAAAAATAAATATCAAGATTATGTTTTTATTAGAAATAAAAATTTCAAAATGAAAAGCAACACCAAAAAATCAAGAGAAAATAATCAAAATAGTATTAGCCGATAACATACAAATCATTCAAATTCATCTGCCTGCATACAGGCAGTTTAAAATCTGACTTTCTTATCTGAATCTTGTTGATTTTGTAAAATTTTTTACCGGAACGCTTTGAAGAAAAGCCGCTTAGTCAGTTATAATTTGATAGAACAGATCTTTCAGGAACACACCATGTTAGTTTGCAATCCTTACGAAGTTGTCATCCACGGCACCAACAGTTCCGGCCGTATTTTCCGCCCGAGCGACTGGTCGGAACGTTTGTGCGGTATTCTGTCTTCATTCGACAAAGACAACCGTCTGTCTTACTCGAAATGGGTGCGGCCGATTTTGGTGGATAAAGTACGCTGCGTGGCGGTGGATAAAGAGCTGGAAACCATCAATCCGCCGATGTTCCGCTTCCTGATGGATTTCGCATCCGACAACGATTTACGTGTTATCGACGGCAAAGCCTTGCTGGAAGAACAGGCTGCGGCCGACAAACCGGATGAAAAAGTGGTGATGGCACAGGCAATTGAAGAAAAACACACCGCCAAAACCCAGAGCGAAACCGCCGCCGCAGCGGCAGAAACCAGCATATTGCGCGAAATCATGCCGGCAGAAACCGCTACCGCTTTTGCTGCCTTGAGCATGTTGCGTTCCAGCCTGACCGACATCAACCGCTTCGTCGAACAAATCAACCAGCAGCAACGCCCTGCCGGTTACCGTTTACTGGGCATTTTTGAAGAAGGCAAACACAATGCGGTTGCGGTCATCGGTTTTCACGAAACCTACAATCTTGCCAGCGGGCACCATATCCACATTGACGACATTGTCACCATGCCGCAAAGCCGTCTGAAGGGTTATGCGTCGCGCCTGTTGGACGCAGTGCGCAAAATCGGCGGCGAAACCGGTGCGGCCAAAATCCATGTCAATGTGCACATGAGCCAAGACCGCGTGAATGCACACCGCCTGTATTTCAAAAACGGTTTCGAAATCAGCGCGTATCATTTCCATAGCGACACCGAATAACCACAGGCCGTCCGAAATGTTTCAGACTGCCTGTTTGATGTGAAACCATATTTGATAGAAAGGAAAATTATGAAAACATGCTTTACAGCCGTTTTGGTTTTAATGCTCTCCGCCTGCGCTAACGGTATTTCCGGCAACAGCAGCTCAGAAATGTACGGCGAAATCAAAAGCGGCGTGGAAACCTCACGCACACGCATCGGTAATTAATCAACGCGTTGCTGCCCCTGGAAACAGGCCGTCTGAAACCGGATAAATCAGTTTTCAGACGGCCTGTTATGCCACGCAAGGCAGAATTCAGCTTAGCTCGCCCTTAACGGAATTTATAGCTGTATTGCAAGCCCAAAATATTGGCGTAATTATTGAATTTCGCCGTCGCCGCGCCTTTGCTGTCCACATTATCGCCCACCGATGCGGTGGCATTGAAGGTGGTATTGTTGATGTGTATATGGCTGTATGCCACGTCAAATACGTGGTTTTTGCGGTATTGGTATTTGGCACCGAAAGAATACCAAATACGGTTGCCGTCAGGTAGGGTGTTCAAGCGGCTTTCAGCACCACGCACAGGGCTTTGGTCAAGCGCGATACCGGCACGCAGTTGCAAAAGTTCGCTGTATTGGTATGAACCACCCACTGCGACTTTGTAGGTGTTGCGCCAGTTGGGTGTAATAATGGTACGGTCGGAGATTTTGCCGCCGCCAATATTTTTTACATTTTCAAACACCAATTCGGCTTTGTTGAAACGGCTGTGGCGAGTCCAAGTCACATCACCGAAAACCTTCAGCTTGTCGGTGGCTTTATACATGCCGTGCACCGATAAAGATTCGGGGGTTACGATTTTCACCGACGCTTTCTCGTGCGGCACATAACCGTTACCGCCTTCAGCAACGGTTTTGCCAATCAAAGTCGGATAAGCGGCCTGCACCAATGCGCCGTTAGCCCGCCAGTTGGCTGTGCCTTCCAGTTTATGTCCCACTTTCGAGCGGTAATTCACGCCGACACGGCTACGATCGTTCACGTCCCACATCCACGCCAATTGGTAACCGAACCCCCAGTCCTTGCCTTTCACTTCAGCATGTCCGTCGGCTTTGCCGGTGGCGTCTACACGCACAGGCACACCTGCACGTTGGCTGGCTTGATGGCTGGCCAAGGCACTGACTGAACCGGCAGCATCCCAATCGGCATATTTACGCAATTCGGCAGTCGAATATTGGGCAATCGCGCCCACACCAATCGAGTGCTGCGGGTGGAATTTATACGCTACCACCGGCTCAACAGCGATGGTAGTCAAGCCCAATTTATTCAGATGATGGCGCAACACGGAATCTTTGCTGTATTCGGTTGACGAACCGAAAGGCACATACATACCGACACCGACGGTCACATCGGGATTCACTTTATACGCGCCATAGACATGAGGTGCAATAACGATATCGTCGGTAATCTTGCCGCCGGTTTCGCCGTTTACCTGACCGCGGCGGCGGTAAGTAGCTCGGGCATTGCTGTATTTTATGTGTGGCGCCACGGCATTGACCGCGGCAGCAATTTCGTGCGTTTCCAGCTCAGTCAGACCGGCCGGATTGTAAAAAATAGTGGATGCATCAGCAGCTTCGGCAGCAGCGGCATTGGCCGTGCTTTGCGCGGTAACGGATTGCGTGCCGAAATGATAGCCCGAAGCTTGGGCGGCGGTGGTAACAAAAGCGAGGGTAACGCCCAAGCTGATTTCCTTCAATGACTTTTTCATAATTCGCATCGTATCGTAAAACATAAAAAAAGGCCGTCTGAAACGACCATGTGCTTAAATTAGTGCAGCTGCTCGATTCTATAATAGCTTATGCACGAATAACAGTTTTTTCTACTTTTTGCACACAGCCCGATTATATTGTGCGGCTTTTATGCAAAATACAAAAAAGCAGGCTGAAACAGCCTGCTTTCGGGCACAAAATTTATTTTACTTGCAATACTTCCAGCATATTGGTCGAACCCGATTCACGCATTTTCGAGCCACTGGTGATGATGTATTGGTCACCCGATTTCAAAATATGGTGTTCGATTAAGGTTGCTTCCACTTCGCGTAAGGCCGTGTTGTGGTCGGTGCTGGTGGCCAAAATCATCGGACGCACGCCACGGTACATGGCCATGCGCCGTTGTGCCGAAATACTTGGGGTTAATGCAAAAATCGGCAATTGGATATTGTGGCGGCTAATTTCAAAGGCGGTCGAGCCGCTTTCTGTCAAAGCCACAATCGCTTTGGCATGAACGGCACGCGCCACGCTGACCGCCCCGGCGGCAATGGCCAAATTGGTGCTGACAGCTTCTTTTTCCTCAATCACCTCCGAAACACCGTTCAGTGAATCTTGCTCTTTTTCCGCTTCCGCACAAATCATCGCCATTTGAGTAACGGTTTCAAACGGATATGCACCCACAGCGGTCTCAGCCGAACACATCACGGCATCCGTACCATCAAGCACTGCATTGGCCACGTCGCTCACTTCGGCACGGGTCGGTACCGGATTGGTGATCATGCTTTCCATCATTTGGGTTGCCGTGATGCTGAAGCGTCGCAACTCACGTGCACGGCGAATCATGCGTTTTTGCAGTGCAGGCACGGCAGCGTGACCGACCTCAACCGCCAAATCGCCACGTGCAACCATGATGCCGTCGGAAGCAATAATAATTTCATCTAAATTTTCAATCGCTTCTACACGCTCGATTTTCGATACCAAGCCCGGGCGGACACCATTGCCACCTTTCATCTCTTCTTCCACTTTGGCACGGGCAAGGTACAAGTCTTCAGCAGATTTAACAAAGCTGATGGCCAAATAATCGCAACCGATAGCAATAGCCGTTTTCAAATCACGGAAATCTTTTTCCGTTAACGCACCTGCCGACAAACCACCGCCCGGCTTATTGATGCCTTTGTTGCTTTTCAAAACATGACTGTTGGCAACAGTTGTAATAATCTTACTTTTTTCAACCGAATCGACAGTCAGCGTCAATAAACCATCATCCAACCACAATACATCACCCGGTTTCACATCATTGGGCAAATCATGGTAATCAAGACCTACCGCTTCACGTGTACCTTCCTCTTCCAGAGCAGCATCCAAAACCAGCTTTTCCCCCTGATTCAACTGGATGCTACCGCCCGCAATTTTACCCACACGGATTTTAGGGCCTTGCAAGTCGGCTAAAATCGCAATTTCTTGTCCGAAACGTTTGGCTGCCTCACGCACAATTCGCGCATTTTCTTGATGAAATTCTGCGGTTCCGTGGCTGAAATTGAAGCGAACGACATTCAAACCACCGACACGAATCATATCTTCAAGCAATTGAACATCATTACTACCGGGGCCCAATGTTGCCACAATTTTAGTGTTGTGGCTGATACGGGTTAAATCACGTTTTACGGCATTCATTGACATCCTTTCTGATACGCTTACTGTTATTAAGAAACAAATTGTAACCTGAAATTCTTTTATTTTGGTATAAAATTACAGGCTTTGTGATTCAAGCCAAACTTTTAGTCATCTTTTTTGCATCTTGCCGTAACAAACTGAAATCTTTTACTAATCAAACAGGTTATTTTTTTCAAATAAAGCATAAACCATTATAGTTTGTCACTTAATACATATTTTTTACATAGGCAAATAGCCAAATTTATTCTTAATAATGTATTATATTTTTGTAATTTATACATTCATTCTCTAACCAATAATGAGCCGCTTATTCACTGCCTTCCCGATTTGGATTATCTTGACAGACATGATTTATAGCCTTGGTTTGAATATCGCCCAAAGCATGAACCGACAATCCAACCAACCGCAAACAGACGCCATCACCCCCGATATTGCCTTCAGCAGCCTACAAGTTGTTTCCAATGGCGGGATGATTCTTATCATCGGCTTTGGTTTAATCGTTTTGCTGCAACTGAATCGAACCGTATTACAAAAAAAAGTTTTACCCATCGGCATTTTCAGAACATTAGGCCTGATCGCCGTATTGGCCTTCAGCTTACCTTCCATATGGGAATGGCTGTGGGCATTCATATCACTTTTATCTGGCCACAATGTATTGAATCTTAATAATATCCGCTATTTAATAAGCGCAATCTGCTTACCGGCCATTGCCATACTTTGTGTGTATCGCTTATTTGGGTGGTATCGTTTACAGACATCCTTACCTACCCTCACCTCAAATCAATAGCCTCAAAAAATCAGTATTAAGTATAAATAAAACTTGTGGGGCTGTTCTAGATAACTAGGACAAATATTTCCTTACCAATTGTTTTAAAATGAATAATTGAGACTTTATTTCACTGTTGTCCACATGCCATTCACCTGCCTTTAAATACAGCTCAAAATGAGTTTCAGAAATGCCGTTGAATTGACGTAAATGGCGTTTTGCCTGATTTCAAAAATTCCCAATCCCATTAATGTGGTTATGCTGTTCGGCAAAATGCGTGCTGTGGTTGATTTGGAAATGACTGAATCCGCTCACATCCAACACGTCGCAACTACGGTAAAAGTCAGCGCAGACAATGCTGTCAGGCTTCACTTTCTCACGGATAATCAGCAGTTTTGGTATTTGGAACAGCAACGGTATAGGCTTTGCCGCCACACTTCAAAAGCCCGAATACAGCGACTTT
>NZ_PXYY01000102.1 GCF_003013245.1 Neisseria iguanae | reverse complement strand
GGGTTTTACGGTAAACAACGCTGCTGCATTGGGGTGGATATCCAATAAACCGGCAGCCGGACGGGCAGTAACTCCGGGTACAAAAACCCAAGTTGTTTTTTTTGTACTTTTTCAGATAATTTACAGTGTGTTATCTTCATTTTCGAAGGGTAGCACAACTGCCAATCCAATACAGCTGGCAGGTGAATCCAAGGCCGTTTGAAAATCACGCCATCATCGAAATAAATAATCGTTTTGTTATGTTGACAGTATAAAACGGCTTCGGTATAGTCTCGTCTTCAGTTGCGCCCATCGTCTAGAGGCCTAGGACACTGCCCTTTCACGGCGGCAACCGGGGTTCGAATCCCCGTGGGCGTGCCAAATTCCAATTACAGTCTTGCCGGTTTCAGCAAGACTTTAGTTTTTTGTTTTCTACTGCTTTATCTATTGAGCATTTTTTCTGTTTTTTTATCTTCAAAATCAACAAACGTACTTTAAAAAAATTTCCTTTGCTTGGTTTTATTTCCGACTTTTTCAAATCAATTTTGCATTGAAATAACATAAGCAGCCGCATTGGAAAGAAATGCCGTCTGAAAAAATTGGTGCTTTTTCAGACAACATTCTAAACATAGAATATGTGTATTTTGAACGCGGCCTACATATATCAGCGTAGTAGTTGGGCTTGTAGTGTGTATCGGATATGGTGGAACACGATACGTATTATGCGTCCAGGCAGTCTGAAACCCCTGGAATACATAAACATCAAGCCCAACTTGTATTGACGGACGAAATCCGGCTGCGTGCAAGCCATGTATTTGAAAGAAATGACAGAACAAACGCACAATACACAATAATAGCGTGTTGCGGTATATGTGGACACGCTACTGTTTGCCTGTGGTGTTTTCAAACAGTATATTGAATCTCTGGATGATGAAACGGCCATCCTTTGAAATTAATGGAAAATACTTTTCAGACGGCCTTTTCCCAATTTTTTCAAGGTTTTTGTACTGCTGAAAATACTTCGGATTTGGTTTACAATACCGTTATTTATATTTTGTAGTTATCGAGAGAAATTCATGTTAGACATCCAGCTTTTGCGTAATGACACCCCCGCGGTTGCGGCCCGTTTGGCGGCGCGCGGTTATGAATTCGACACGGGGCGTTTTCAGGCTTTGGAAGAACGGCGTAAGGCGGTGCAGGTAAAAGCCGAGGAATTGCAGGCGGCGCGCAACAGTATTTCGAAGCGAATCGGTGCGCTCAAAGGTCAGGGCAAACACGCGGATGCGCAGGCAGCCATGGAACAAGTGGCGCAAATCAAGGTGGATTTGGAGCAGGCGGCGCAGGATTTGGAAGCGGTGCAGCAGGAATTGGACGCTTGGTTGCTGACCATTCCGAACCTACCACATGAGAGCGTGCCTTTGGGTAAAGATGAAACGGAAAACGTGGAAGTGCGCAAAGTCGGCATGCCGCGTCAGTTTGATTTCGAGATTAAAGATCATGTCGATTTAGGCGAGCCGCTGGGCTTGGATTTTGAAGGCGGCGCGCGTTTGTCAGGTGCACGTTTTGCCGTGATGAAAGGCCAAATCGCGCGTTTGCACCGTGCATTGGCGCAATTTATGTTGGATACGCACACGCTGCAACACGGCTACACCGAGCATTACACGCCGTATATCGTCGATGATGTGACCTTGCAAGGCACAGGTCAATTGCCGAAATTTGCTGAAGATTTGTTTCATGTTACCCGTGGCGGCGATGAGGGCAAGAAAATCCAATATCTGATTCCGACGGCGGAAGTGACGCTTACCAATACTGTGGCCGACAGCATTGTGGCCGAAAACGAATTGCCGTTGAAACTTACCGCACATTCGCCTTGTTTCCGTTCCGAAGCAGGCGCGTATGGTAAAGACGTGCGCGGTTTGATTCGACAGCACCAATTTGACAAAGTGGAAATGGTGCAAATCGTCCGTCCGGAAGACTCTTACCTGGCCTTGGAAGAAATGGTCGGCCATGCGGAAAATATCTTAAAAGCCTTGGAGCTGCCTTACCGCGTGATGACTTTATGTTCGGGCGATATGGGTTTCGGTGCAACCAAAACTTACGATTTGGAAGTGTGGGTACCCGCGCAAAATACCTACCGCGAAATTTCCAGTTGCTCCAACTGCGAAGATTTTCAAGCACGCCGTATGAAAGCACGTTTCAAAGACGAAAACGGCAAAAACCGTTTGGTGCATACCTTAAACGGCTCGGGTTTGGCGGTTGGCCGCACCTTGGTGGCGGTATTGGAAAACCACCAAAACGTTGACGGCAGTATTAATATTCCTGCCGCATTGCGGCCTTACATGGGCGGAGTGGCGAAATTGGAAGTGAAGTAATTGAATGAACAGAATAAAAGCCGTCTGAAATGTTTCAGACGGCTTTTTTGATGATTCGCACCAGCAAAGCAAAATTATTTCTTCGCGCCTTCGGCAAAGTATTTGGCTTTAATTTGTTTGTATTCGCCGCTTTCACGCACTTTTTTCAGCGCGTCGTTCAGCATTTGGACAGTAGCCTCGTCGCCTTTGCGGGTGGCAATGCCGTAGTTTTCAACGGTGAAGTCAGGCAGGGTGATGAAATCCATGCCTTTGGCCGGGTTGTTTTTGACGTAGTTGGCAATCACGGCGCTGTCGCTGACCACGGCATCCAAACCGCCGTTTTCCAATTCTTTCACCACCAACGGTACGGTTTCAAAGCGGGCGATTTTCGGGTTGTCGTTGCCCAAGAGTTTGGATACGGAGAAATCGCCGGTTTGGCCGGTAACCACGCCGACACGGTTCAGGTTTTTCAAATCTTCGGAAGTGGTGATGGTTTTGCCTTTCGGTACCAAAACGACTTGGGTGATTTCAAAATACGGATCGGTAAATTCCATTGATTGCTTGCGGTCTTCGGTGATGGTTACACCGGAGATGACAATGTCCACATCGCCGTTTTTCAGGGCGGGGAACAGACTGTCCCAAGGCTGGTGTTTATACTCGACTTTGAAATTGCCTGCTTTAGACATGGCATCCATCAAATCGATATCGAAGCCTTCGACTTTGCCGGATGAATCGAGTGATTCAAACGGGGCAAATTCGGCATTCATGGCCACGCGGTACACTTTATCCGGGCCGGCTGCGGCAGGAGCTGCGCCGGCATTGTCTTTGCTTTGGCCGCCACAGGCGCCCAGTGTCAGTGCTGAGCAGGTAATGGCTGCAGCAATCCATTTTTTCATGTTCATGGTAAATCTCCTCTATACTCTCTAATTTAGGTGAGTCGGAATGAAATAAAGCATAATTTTAGCACAAGTTTACAATAGCAGGACAGAATACGATGCAAATTTTTATGGTTGGTCAGCTTGAATCAATGCCCTTTTTCGCGGAAAAAGGCGTAAGTTACGTCGTGGAACAAATCCGTGTGCGGGCTGTCTTCGTAGTTGAGTTCGGCCAAGGCATCTTCAAAGGCCAGTTGGATGGATTCGACCACGTCTTGAGCCGTGTCGCCGGGCAAGGCGCGAATCAAGCCTTTGAGTGCGGTGGCTAAAACATGGTTCTGCATGCGTAAAACCTCGTTTGACTCTTCCAAAAATTCTAATCGTTGCTCAATGCTGCTCATGTGTATTCCTTAGGAATCTGATAAAATGCCGAATTATAGCAAATCAAGCGGTTTGATTGCGAAACATGATATTGCAACGGGATAAAAATGGATACTAAAAAGCCAAATTTTTCATCACAAACGGAAAACGATTTCAACTGGGAGCGCCGGTTGGAACAATTGCGCCAGACCCGTCGGATTAACGCGCACCCCACACACGCACCCTTGATTCGCGAATCGAAAGACCTGCGCCCGAATGCCGCTGCCAAAGCCGACAGGCCGTACGGGTTGGATCAAAAGTCACGCGATAAGATTTTGCAGGAATACATGCGTAAATGGCAGGAAGAACACAATGCCGGAGTCGCGCAGCATGAAGACATCGTAACAGACGACATGGTGTTGTTGCAGGAAAACTGGCTGGGCGCGCAATCTGCCTTGCAAATGCGCGTTTCTGAGAAACACATCGAATCTACCCGTACCGTATGGTTTAATCCGAAACACCAAACCGTCGAATTTCCCGAGCCGGCAGCCGCTGGGGACACGCCGTCTGAAATCGCAGATGAAATCGGGCTTCCGAGTGGTTCCGATAATGCGCCAGATCAAAAAATCATGTTGAATATAAATATCTTGAATCCGCAAGCAATTGGCCGCAGGGAAGTGTTTTGCGTGTCCGAACAAGAATTGGCCGAACGATTGATCAAACGTATGCGTCCGCATGTCACCGATGCGGTCAACGGCATGATTCGCGTCGCCCTGCAAAAACAAATGGCGGTGCTTTCTTACAATTTGCAGCAGACATTAAACGAGCAGGTACCGGCATTGGTGGAAGATTTGTTGGAACACAATGTCAAAAAAGTGCTGGCCGATTTGAAATACGAAATGAAATACAAACGTGGTAAGCAAACCGAATGAATAAGTGGATTTGGATTGCCGTTGCCGCTGCCGCGTTTTTCGGCTATCAAAAATGGCAGGATACGGCGCAAGAGTTGCCACATGGGCAGATGCAGTCGAGGCCGTCTGAAAAAAGCCGGCAGCGTTCCGGCACACATCCGTCAAGCGGTAATGCGGAAGCGGTTTTGCAACGCGCATTTGAAGAGCAGCGTAACAATCTGCAAATTGAAGGTGAAGGCGTGGTCAAAAAAACCTTGCCTGACGACAACAAAGGCTCACGCCACCAACGCTTTATCTTGAAATTATCAGGCGGGCAAACCTTATTGGTGGCGCACAACATTGATTTGGCCGATAAAATCAAAGGTTTGAAAAAAGGTGATACCGTGCGCTTTTACGGCGTGTACGAATGGTCGGCGCAAGGCGGCGTGATCCATTGGACGCACCACGACCCGCAAGGACGCCATATCGACGGGTGGCTGAAACACAACGGTAAGATTTACCAGTAGCCATTCAGGCCGTCTGAAAGCAATATTGTTTCAGACGGCCTGAGTGATTTAAAATGGAGCTGGCGTAGGTTAACCCCAAATACCACACCAAATTCGCAAAATTTTCAGTTGTTCTTTTGGTGTACCACAGTTAAAACGAAACCCGCATTCTTTCCGGAATAATGGAAAAGATTTCCAGTCAATTTCATTCTATTTCCGTAGCATGCGCTTTGCCCGGTCCCAAAAGTTTTCCATCCTGTCAATGTGGTTTTGCCGTCCTACAAAATGCGTACAGTGACTGATACGGTGATGAATGGGTTCACCCACGTCAAACACATCTTTTTAAATGTAACCCGACTGCTCATCTGCGTCGGCTTGAAAACTTTTCCATTGTTCTTGAAAAAATATAGGTTTCGCTTTAACTGTGGTACACCAAAAGAACAACTGAAAATTTTGTAGAAATGGTGTAGGATTTAAGGTTAATTCAGTCAGCCCCTAAAACTATACCGTCTGAAAAATGTTTGGCTGAATATTTTTCAGACGGCATTTACTGGGAATTCCGAGTAGTGATGTTGCTTGTCCCATACCGCCTCCAACTGTATGTACGCCGACCTGCCGGGTTTTATCGCAGGCTGCCGCTTGGGAGTCCCTTATAACACGATTTCTCCAATAACACCTTAATTTTAGGGGCTGAAGCAGATTAACAGTCATGCCAGACGGCAAAAATAAAGATAACCATTGCAAATTAACAAAGAATACCCAAAGAAAACTCCTCCGGTTTTTTTGTACCGGAAGCCACCGCCCGTGCAGCCGCTGATATTCTGGGTATCCAACCCGGTTGGGCTATGTTAGCCTACCGCAAAACCCGCCAAGCGGCTGCCTGTCATTTGGCGCAGGCAGCCGGCGGGGTTTTCAGAGGCCCTACCGGGCCGGACGAAGGTTATTTCGGCGGTCGGCGTAAGGGAAAGCGGCGGTATCCGGCATCTTAAAGCGGCAGGGAAAGGTTGGTACCGCCGTTGCGGGGGATAGCGGGAAGGATGCCTTATTTCCGGTTATCAAACAGCAAACAACACCTGACGGCATTGTTTATACCGGTAGTGACAGGGGCTGTGGCGTGCTTGATGCGGGCAGGTTCGGGCATCAGCGCATCAACCGTTCACAGCTTTTTGCAGACCGTCAAAACCCTATCGGCGGTATTGGAAATTGTTGGAACCGGGCGAAGCGCGTCTTGCGCAAATACAATGGGGTTGGCCGTAAATCTTTCCCGCTGTCCTTGAAAGAATTTGGGTTCCGCTTTAACTTTGGCGCACCGTCCGGGTAGCTTGAAATGCTGCGGCAATGGTGTGGTGTTTGGGGTTAATCTGCGTCAGCCCCTAATTTTAAGATAATGTATAAATTTTCCAGTGACGCAGGAAAGCTGTTCTTGAATTTATGGAGACAGAGATAGCCGTTTAAAACCATATTCAAACCAGCGTAGGCAGACGCCTTAGAAAAGCAGATAACCGTTATTAGGGCATGTTCTCATTTTGTCTGCGTCGCCGGTTTTCGGGCAGACAAAGGCGTATGCAGGGCAATGCCCAAAGAGGCTGGTTTTACATGCTTCACCGGTAAAACCAGCCAAGGCTTGGCAGGTCGGACACCTCGCGCGCATGTTCAACGCAGCAGGCGGGTTTTATGCCGGAAAGATACCGCATGATGAAATGAGGACACGCCCTAAAACCAGTGCAAAATTCTAACACATCAACCGAAGGCCGATTAGGCAGGCACAATGCTGCTTTTTTATTTTCAGACGGCCTTAAAAATTCAGGATTCCGACATGAGTAAAAAGCTTCATCCGCAAACATTAGCCATCCGAGCCGGCAAAGAACAAACCACCTACAACGAACACAAACAAGCCTTGTTTCTGACCAGCAGCTTTATGTGGGACAGCGCGGCGCATGCGGCAGATTTGTTCTCCAAAAAGATCAAAGGCTTCACCTACACCCGCACTGCCAACCCGACCACCGCCGCTTTTGAAAAACGCGTGGCAGCCTTGGAAGGCGCGGAACGTGCGTTAGCGACTTCAACCGGCATGTCGGCGATTCAGGCGGCTTTTTTAACCTTTTTGAGCTCGGGCGACCATGTGGTTTGCAGCCGCGGCTTGTTCGGCACGACGGTCGGTTTTATTGACACGGTGGTGAAAAAATTCGGCATTGGGGTGAGCTATGTGTCACCGGTCGATGTGGCAGAATGGCGTGCGGCGGTACAGGATAATACCAAATTGTTTTTTTTGGAAACGCCGTCTAACCCCTTAGGTGAAGTGGCTGATTTGGAAGCCTTGGCCACTTTGGCGCACGAACACGAAGCCTTATTGGTGGTGGACAACAGCTTGATGTCGCCATTCGGCCAGCAGCCTTTGCAGGCAGGGGCGGACATCTCCGTGCAATCGGCGACTAAAGCCATTGACGGTCACGGCCGCGTGGCAGGTGGTGTGTTGGCCGGTTCGGAAGTCCTGATGGCACAGGTGGCAGTGTATTGCAATTCGTGCGGTTTGGCGATTTCGCCGTTTAATTCGTTTGAGTTGTTAAGCGGCATCGAAACGCTTTTCATCCGTATGGAAAAACAGTTTGACAATGCGCTGAAAGTGGCACAATGGCTGCAACAGCAGCCGCAAGTCAACGCCGTGTATTATGCCGGTTTGCCCGACCATCCGCAGCGTGAATTGGTCGGGCGCCAGCAAAACGGCGGCGGCATTGTGGTCGGTTTCGAATTGGCCGACCAAGACGCGGCATGGAAAGTGATTGACAGCGTGAACGTGTTTTCGCGCACGGCCAATTTGGGCGATGTGCGCTCGACCATTACCCATCCTTGGACAACGACGCATGCGCGCATGTCACCGGAAGACAAGCTTGCTGCCGGCATCCGTCCAGGCTTGGTTCGATTGTCGGTCGGTTTGGAATATATCATTGATTTAATTGATGATTTGCAACAATCCTTAGCTTAGTCCTATAATATTAATGAGATAGTTTTATTGTTCGGGCGGCCTGATGGTTAATATGAGGCTGTCTGAAACACCACGCCAATTAACAATTAAAAGGAAAACACACATGGACGAGGCCGTTTTCTCCACTTGGGCGATGAGAATCTGCCTAACGGGTCTGATTATTTTTTTGGGCTTTATCGTCTGGAAATTGGGTAAGGAGTCGAAAGCCGGTAAATTTGGTATGTTTATGCTGTTTTTCGTGCTCGGTTTCGGGGTATTTGGCTTTGTGTTTAAAGAATTTTTGATTAGTTTTTTGGTAGTTTCGAAATAAGCGTTGCGCCCTATAACCCTATAAAAGGCCGTTTGAAACATTTCGTTTCAGACGGCCTTACCTGTAACAGCCGCGTTGTTTACACAACAGATTGGGCAATGATGCCTGTAAAACCCCGAAAAGCATATCACCTTTCAAACCCTTATGCGGCTTAACCGGATGATAAAAATTCACAAAACGGCATAACGCCTTTTGCCGGTGTTCCGAATCCTTAAAC
>NZ_PXYY01000101.1 GCF_003013245.1 Neisseria iguanae | reverse complement strand
TAATTCTGCCCATGAAAAACGTATCTGCCATGCCGCACGCGACAGGCAAACGGGCTGAGTTTTGCGCTGCGAAAACCATCAGTCATCGTTTGGCGGCACTGCTGCGGAGACAGATGGCCTTTGATCGTGTTAAACCACGTGCCGTCAGGCTGCATGATTTCATAGCGGTTGAGCAAGGTGCCAAAGGTGTAAATTTCGGCGCGGCGTTGGTCACGATGGGCTAAAACAATGGTTTCATCAGATAAATCAAAGCTGAACATCTTCAATCTCATTTCACAATACACAAAATGCCGTCTGAAAATCATCTTCATAGACATTCAGACGGCATTGATTTCAATTCACCATATAAAGTTTATTTGTTAAATGGTGTTTGAGGCCGTGGCGCATTTTGCAGTCCTCTTTCCTCACGCCATTTGACACAAACCGGCTCATCAAATTGCGAATGCATTGTGGTACAAACGGGGCCGGTTGTTCGATACCAACCTTTTTCTTCCAAACAGATAGTTCCCTCGGCATAGCTGTTTACTTCTCTATACTTGCTATAGTACCCCCCAACAGGATCTAAACCACATTGTCGGAAATCATCATCTAGTTTATCTAAATATTGTATGGCATAAGTTTTTAAATCGGAATTTTGATCTAGATCATTTGCCCATTTATGCAGCCTCCAGTATGTGCCGTCATCAGGTGGTGGTTGATAAAAACTTGGAAAAAGAATAGCGCAAGAAGATAAACTTAATTATAGTAATCAAAGTAATAGTTTTTTCATTTAATTACTCCTAATTATTTGTTAGCCTGATCTATGGTTTGTGTTTTGGGCATTTCCAGTTTGTCCGTATGACCCAGTTCGACACAATTAGGCGTACCTAGGCCATAGCAGTTATGCGCGGTGGTTTCCTGTCCGGAAAGGACATGAATCCAGTTGCCGAGTTGGTTTTTGCCACCACTGAGTGCAGTGGTGGCGGGATTATTGCCGATCACGGGCCATGTTGCTACGGGATCATTGGCGTTGATTTCATAAATGATATGTCTGGGTGTTGAAGTATTGCCCTGCAGTCGGGTGTAAAGTTTATCGCTGTCGGCAATGGTTGCTGCTGCACTGACCATTTTCAAATCTACGTCTTTTAGAATGCCTTTATTACTGTTATCACGCATTAATTAAGAACGGCGGCGGTATTCGCCCGGCAGCAGCATATCCACCCATTTCATGATGTTGGCCACTTCCACCGGATTCAGCTCGTAAAACTGGCCGCGTTTCAGGCGGTTCGGCAAGCCGATTGGACCGAAACCCACGCGCACCAAGCGGCTTACAGTCAGACCTTGGCTTTCAAAAATGCGGCGCACTTCTCGGTTACGGCCTTCCTTAATCACCACGTTATACCATTTGTTCATACCTTCGCCGCCCTGCTCGCAAATGCGTTCGACTTTGGCCAAACCGTCTTCCAGCATCACGCCTTCCTGGGTCAGCATACGCATTTGCCCGGTACTTAATCCGCCCAACACGCGCACGGCGTATTCGCGCTCGACCTCAAAACTCGGGTGGGCAAAACGCTGCACCAACTCACCCGACGTGGTCAGAATCAGCAAACCGCTGGTGTTGATATCCAAGCGTCCGATTGCCACCCAGCGGCTGCTGGCAGCTTGCGGCAAACGGTCGAAAATGCTCACGTGGCCTTTGGGGTCGTCGCGTGATACGATTTCACCTTCTTGTTTGTAATACAGAATAATGCGCGGCAGGCGGTCGGCCCATTTCAGCTTGATGACATTGCCTTTCACCGTCACATGATCATCGGGCGTTACTTTTTCACCCAACTCGGCCACATGGCCATTGACCATCACCCAACCGTTGGTAATCCACTCTTCCATTTCACGGCGCGAACCCACGCCCGAAGCGGCCAACACTTTTTGCAGACGTTCCGGTTCGAAGCGCGACAAATCGCTGCGGCGCTCTTTCAAATCCCGCGCGTGTTCCATGATTTTTTGGTTCGGATTACGCACCATCAGTTTTTTCGCTTTGGAAATATGCTGTTTCGGCGCACGCGGATTCTGCCCGGCGGTTTGGTCGCGGAAACTTGATTCCGCGGTTTTACCCGCTTGCAGGCCGTCTGAAACGACTTCGCCGCGAGCACGGCGGCCACCTTTGAATTCGGTTTCTTTTGATTTGGATTTAAAGCCGGATTCGGCTTTCGGTTTGCTTTTGAATGGTACGCTTTTCTTTACGGGCTTTTTGGCGGCGGTTGACACGCCATCACGCCATTCGCGCTTACTGGTCGGCTTTTTGGCCATAGTGAATCTCCTAACACGTTGGATAACGGTTCTTCTGCGGCGTTTCGCGGCAGGATGGTTGAACAATGCAATACTGAGGCCGTCTGAAAAACAAACGGTTCAGACGGCCTTTTATATTTATATCAAATCGGATTTTACCCTACTTTATTGAATTTGTGTCGGTTTTGATAAGGAAAAAAGCGGCATGGAACAGCATGCCGCAGCCTTATGCGAGCATTTTGCCAATCAGCCTTTTCCTTTTGCCACCGGATCCTTCCCCCGGCGGCGGTTAGGAGGCAGACGGCATTGAAAAGTTTCAGAAAACCATATCCGCATCATGACAGTTTTCAAACATCCAATGTCCCAAAGCCATCCCTTATTCCAGCCTTCCCTGCCGGACAGGAGAATGGGGGACGGACAGGTGGCCGGCACGTTTGAATTGCAACTTGAATTCATTCCCCAAACAAACCGTGCCAATTCAAGGTGACAGCCGCTCTTTCACCCACACACCGTTTTCCAAACGATACCGGATACGGTCGTGCAAACGGCTTGGCCGCCCCTGCCAAAACTCAATGCAGTCGGGAATCACAATATAGCCGCCCCAATGTGGCGGACGCGGTATGTGCAGCGGGTGTTTCGCACCGACTGCCGCTGCTTTTGCCACCAGTATGGCCTTACCGGAAATCACTTCACTTTGGTTGCTCGCCCATGCGCCGATGCGGCTGGTGTAAGGGCGACTGTCAAAATATTCGTCGGAAGCGGCGGCATCCAGTTTCTCAATGCGCCCTTCAATACGCACTTGGCGTTCCAATTCCGGCCAGAAAAACGTCAGCGCAGCAAACGGATTGGCGGCAAATGATTTTCCCTTACGACTGTGGTAATTGGTAAAAAAGACAAAGCCTTGCGCATTCACCTCTTTCAGCAGCACCATGCGGCTGTTGGGGCGACCGTCTTCGCCGACGGCAGCCACATTCACCGCTGTCGGCTCGTTGACCTGCGAATGCATGGCTTCTTTCAGCCATTGTTCGAATTGGGTAATAGGGTTGCTGCCGCACTCTGATTCCGACAGCTCGCGTTTACTGTAATCTTCGCGGATATTGTGCAAATCCATGATGGTTCTCCTGTGGTTTGCTCTAATGATACGCTTTTTTTTCAGGCAGCCTCAAGCTTGTTATAATGCCGTCTGAAAAATTTTAATGCGAGAAAAACCATGCAAACAGAAGTCGAGCTGAAAATCTTAAACCCGAAAATGGCCGGACAGCTTCCTGCCTATGCGACAACCGGTTCCGCCGGCTTGGACTTGCGCGCGTGCTTGGATGAAGAGGTCACGCTCCAACCGGGCGGAACTTATCTGGTACCGACCGGTTTGGCGGTACATTTGGCCAACCCTGCCTACGCCGCCATGTTGCTGCCCCGCTCGGGCCTCGGCCACAAACACGGTATTGTCTTGGGCAACCTCGTCGGCCTGATTGACTCGGATTATCAGGGTGAATTGAAAGTATCGGTTTGGAACCGCAGCCAAACCGCGTTTACCATCGAACCAATGGAACGCATCGCGCAAATGGTCATCGTGCCGGTGATTCAGGCGGCGTTTAAAGTGGTGGACGAATTTGCCGCCAGCGAACGCGGCGAAGGCGGATTCGGCAGCACAGGTAAGGCTTAAAACGTTTACAAGAATATAAAAGGCCGTCTGAAAAAAGTTTTCAGACGGCCTTTTGTTTGCCAAACAATTTACCCGTCACCGCGTTCCAACAGCATCACCATCATTACCGCATTCAATACCAGCACATCATCGCGCTCATCTGCTTCAGCGAGTTTATCCAAGCTGAACTTGCGCTCGAAAAACGACGGCTCTTTTTTAAGGCGGTACACTTCCTGCCCGTCTGGCTCAGTGAGTGCGTAAGTCGGGTTAAGAAAATAACCGGTCAGCGAGCCGAGCAGCGGAATTTCGCCAATCAGGCCGTTTACCAAGGCCACCATCGGGTTGGTCTCGCGCAGTTGGTACACTTCGCGCCCTTGTTCATCAAACAGCACATAGCTGGTTTTCCACAACGATTTCATGCCATGGCGTTGGATTTTACCGATGAGCGTGCCGTCGGAAGTACGCACGGTATAAACCGCATTAAAATCAATCATACGGTCGGCCTGAATATTAAACAATTCGGTTTTGTCGCTGCTGTTGCGGAAAATTTGTACCGACTCTTTGATTTTAAAAATCTTCTGCCGCGTGTAAGCAATTTCCTGACCATCAGCATCGAACACGGAAAAATCGTTTGATGGCGTGAATATTTTGAATTGGAAATTTAAAGGGAAACGGATATTCTGCATGGATTTTCTTCTTATTGAAAAGTTTAAAAAAGCCATCTGAAATCAGGAAAGTTTCAGACGGCCTCCGGATTTTTGGAATTACAAAGACTTGATTCTGCTCCACAAAGCCTTCATCGCACCGCCGTAATAATCGCTTGAAGTGCAATATGATGCCTCGATGGCACATTGGCCCTCGGTACCGAATTTTTTGCTGCACTGGGTAATCGCCGTCTGGCGGGTATTTTTAAACAAAGGCGAGCTAATGACGACCACGTTTTCGGTCGTCATGCGGTTTTGCGCGCGCGGATAAGCCACGGCGACACAGGTATTTTGCAGCGGCATGACCGATTGGCAACCGGTGGCTTGGTCTTTTTGTACCCCGGCCAAGGCATCTTGCCCGCGGCAATATTCGGCCAATTCGTTGCCGGCATCGAGCTGGTTGAGGTTTTCTCGGGTGGTTTTAATGTGCAACACATCGCTGCTGTCGCTCGGGTTTTGCCAAAAAGCCAAATAGCCGTAGGTATCGGCAGCGGCCGCGGTGGCCGCCAAGCCGCTGAGTACGCAGGCGGAGAGAATTTTCTTCATGGTGATTTTCAGATGAGATTTAATTATATAAGACAAATATCGGTATGGAAGTGATTATGGGCTCAGATGGTGTATTCTCAAACCATTTTCATTTATTTTAACTTGAATTTATGCAACGCTTCAGCCCGCGACGCCCTTTCTTAGCGTAAGCTGCCGATAATGTGCAATACACGGTTTCAAGCTCACATCCACCCGCGCTGTCCCGTATTTCAGACGACATTGTTGCAAAGCTTATACAGCACCTTGGCAAACGCTGGATTTTGTGCCACAACCGACATTTTCATGTTTCAATACGCCTTGCGTACACGGCTGTGCGGCGGCGCAGGTATTTTTCAGCGCAATCACGCTCTGGCAAACGGTCGCCGCTTGCGCACTCAGGTTTCACAACAGGCCTTGCACTTGACAAAATGCTTCTAACTCTGTTTTTGCTTCTTCCGCACTTGCATTCTCGGCGGTGTTTTTGGTTACGGTAACCATTTCGGCTTGGCCGTGATGTTGCCAAAACACAATACAGCCCTGAGTATCCGCGGCATAAACCAGCAGTGTCAGTGCAAAAACAAATAGGAAAAGCAACGCTGTCAGATTGATAAACCGAGAAGGTTTGCTTACGCTTTATTATATAAAGAAAGGCCGTCTGAAACGGATATCATCCTATTCAGACGGCCTTTCTTTCAGACGGCTTCACGCTGCCCGGCGGTGGTAATGGCGTAAGGCGTGTTCTTTGCGACGGCCGCTGCTGAACGCTGACACGCGTTTGAGATAGCCGATGACGCGCGTGCCGTAGTCGATGTCGGGCGAACCGCACTTGCTGCAGGCGTGTAAGGTGCGTTTGTCGATGTAGCCGCATTCATTACAAATGGTGATGCGCACATTGACGCAGAAGTAATTGCAGCCGGTTTTTGCGGCGATGTCGAGCAGCGAACGGTAGCCGCTTTTCGACAGGGCTTCGTCCAAATTCAGATGCAACGCGGAGCCGCCGTCGAGCCAATCGACGAGCTCTTTACCGTGCAGCAGGAATTTATCCAGCGCATTGGTTTCCTCATCTTCCACCACATAAAAATAAGAATTGTAGCAATCGCGACGTACCTGATAACCGCCGGCTTTATCCCATTTGGCATTTTTCACGCCGAGATTTTCCGCCGGTACGAATTCGGTGTTGAATTTTACACCATAATGTTTGCCCGCGGCTTGATTGGCTTCGAAAATGATTTTCAGACGGCCTTGCACAAACTGCACATATTCTTCGTTGTAACCGACTTTGATGTCATGAAATTCCGCCGCTTCGGCCATGCCGTTGATGCCGATGGTGAGAAATTGTTTGTCCAGCGTGATAAAGCCTGCGTCGTATACCGGCAACATGCCCGCAGCCTGATATTCTTCCATCAGCTTGCGGTAGGCGTATTGGTATTGGTGGATTTTCGCTACTTCTGCTGCCAAATCGCGTCCGTCTTGTTCCAAGCGGTTCATGTTGATAGTGATGACGTTAATCGAGCCGGTCGCCACACCGCCTGCGCCCAAGGTGTAGGAAAAGGTACGGTCTTCAATGGCGTTGCGCAAACGGCAACACGAAGCCAGCGAATCAGGATTGTCGGACAAATACACGAAAAATGAATTGCCCTCGGCCAATTCCTGCGCCATCTCGTCGGCAAACTGCGTGTCTTTGCACTTGCCTTCATCCGTAAGCATGGCGGCGGTGACAACCGGAAAGGTCAACACTGCTTTGGTACGCTCTCGGTTAAACCATTTCAGGAAAAAGTTTTGCAGCTCGGCCACGCTGTGCCAATCAGGTTTGCTGAAATCAGGAAACACAAAATCACCGAACATGGCTTCAAAATAATATTGGTCATACACCGAAATATTCCAAAACACGCTCTGATAGCCGCGTGCGGCGGCGGGCTGGTTGATGCTGTACACCACCTGCTGCAGATGGTTGGCCACTTCGGCAGCATGGGTTTCCAAATAATCATCGCCAAAATCTCGGCGGGCGAAGTGATCGAAATAGGTCAGAAATTCCACCGTTGCCACTGCCCCGGCAAATTGCGCACTGATGGCGAACACCAGATTCACAAACGAGCCGCAAAACGAAGCCAAATGCTCAGGGGCTTTCGATTCACCGCCGAGCTTGGTCAAACCGTCGAGCAAAAACGGATACAGCGTCACCGACACGCAATACGGTTTGAGGCTGGTTTCATCGTGCACATAAATTTCGTGCGCTTCGATTTGGCGGATGTATTCATCGGCTGCTCCCTGCCCGAACAATTCGGCAATCTTGCGCGACACCTGACTGCGGTTAATCTGCACGAAAAAATCTTTCATCAATTCCGCTTCCATCGTGGCAATGTTTTTCTGCGTGACGTTGGCATTGGCGTCCATTTTTGAGCCATCGGCTGCATTAGCCGCGTGGATGTAGTCATGCATAAAATCGAGTTTGCCGTTTAACTGTTCGGGATACAGCCGAATCATGTTGCTCTCCTAGTAAAATTGGTGGGATATGGCGGCGGTCAGGCCGTCTGAAAAAAGCGTGCCTCGGCAGGGGTAATGGCGATGGTTTTCTTGGGGTTGTCTCTAACAAACCAATGATTGAGCACTTCGCCTGTGCGTAAATCCATAAATATCTGATTGGTGGCCGCGCTGCCGAGGCCGCCCAATTCCATCACCCAGCGGCCGGTTTTCAAATAATCCAAATTCTGAATCAGGCCGTCTGAAACCACTTCCAGCTCGGCGCGTTCCAAGCCGGTATAGAGACAGGTTTTCAAACCGGTCTGTTTCACGGCTATCAGCAGTTGCGTCAATTCGTCCGACTGCCATTCGCCGCCCATAAACAGCACACAGCTAATCAAGCCTTGATAGCGTTTCAGACGGCCTGCTAGATATTCGGCGGTTAAGGGTTTGCCCAAACCGGCTTTCCAACTGTCGGCACTGTGGCAGCCTTCACAACGCAGCGGACAACCAGCAATCAGAAATGCCAATGAAGTTTCATTCGGTACTTCCTGCCAGACAATTTGTTCTGTGATGAAGGTTAGCGTTTGCATATTAGATAAATAAATACCATATTTAGTGTACATTAAATCACAATAATACTAAATATGGTATTTTTAAGTTTAAATCTGATTTTTGATTAACATAGTTAAATTTTATAAATATGATTTAGTTTGACTAATTAATGTTTGATCAACATATATCATAGCTGATTAAATATTGGGCCTGACGTAGATTAGCCGTCATGTCAGACGGCAAAAATAAAGATAACCATTGCAAATTAACAAAGAATACCCAAAGAAAACTTCTCCGGTTTTTTGTACCGGAAGCCACAACCTGTGCAGCCGCTGATATTTTGGGTATCCAACCCGGTTGGGCTATGTTGTCCTACCGCAAAACCCGCCAAGTGGCTGTCTGTCATTTGGCGCAGGAAGCCGGCGGGGTTTTCAGAGGCCCTACCGGGCCGGACGGGGGTTGTTTCGG
>NZ_PXYY01000100.1 GCF_003013245.1 Neisseria iguanae | reverse complement strand
CAAACCTACTTCTGCCCTCCCTGCCGTTCTTGGGGAAAGGGGACGGTAGGGAATACCGGCAGTTGATACGCCGATACTTCCAGAAAGGAACGGATTTCAGGAAATTCGGCAGGCAACAAATTAAGGCGGTCGAAGATGCCCCCAACCGCCGCCGAGGAAAAATGCCGGATTATGATTCTCCGGTTAATTTGTTTCTGAAAGCGGTACAATCGGGAACAGCCAAATGTTGCATTTGAAATGCGGACTCACGGCCGTCTGAAAATATATCGCGCTATAATTCAGTTCAAACCGTTTTGGGAAACATCATGTCTTACAACCCTTATACCTTACTTGAACACGCTTTGTTGTCTGATCATCCCGACGAAAAAAGCGTGTTGGCCAATCAATTGTTTGCCGAGATTCAAAATGTCGAGCTGACCGATGATGGTACCGATCCGCCTTTGGATTTTCGTTTTGCCGGCAGGCCGCAGAAGCCTGAATTGGTACCGGCTTCTGCGGTGAAACCGCGTAAAATGACCACGCCGGAAGGCTATGGCGCTTTGTTGCACGCGATTACGCACATTGAATTTAATGCGGTTAATCTGGCACTGGATGCGGCCTACCGTTTCCGCCTGATGCCGTCGCAATTTACCCGTGATTGGATTCGGGTGGCGAAAGAAGAGGTTTATCATTTCAATCTGATGCGCGGACGGCTGCGGCATCATGGTTTCGATTACGGTGATTTTGAGGCGCACAATCATTTGTGGGACATGGCATACAAAACCGCTTATGATCCTTTGCTGCGTATGGCTTTGGTGCCGCGGGTGCTGGAAGCCCGCGGCTTGGACGTAACACCGGGCATCTGCGACAAGATCAGGCAGCGCGGCGATGCAGACACTTGTGCGGTGTTGGACATTATTTACCGCGATGAAGTCGGCCATGTCCGGTTCGGCAACCATTGGTATCAGCATTTGTGCCGCGAGCGTGATTTAGAGCCGATGGCTTTGTTCCGCCAGTTGATTGTGCGTTACGACATGTTTATTTTTCGCGGCCATGTCAATATTGAGGCGCGTGAGCGGGCAGGATTCAGCACGTTCGAATTGGCTATGTTGGAAAATTTCGAGCAGAGTATGAAAGAAGGAAAGGGTATCTGAAAGGTTTTGACTTTCACACGGCCTAATGTGAACAAAAGGGCCTTGCCCTATTCATATCCGTTGATGTGCCGATATTCGCACGCACGCGGCACGGACATCATTAAAATCTGTTAAAATAATGTCGTTTGGAATTTACATCTGTCCAGACGGCCTGTTTAAATAAGGAAGATTCATGACCCAAGCCATATTATTCGACCTAGACGGCACGCTTGCTGATACCGCGCCAGATTTGGGCGGTGCATTGAATTTTGTATTGCGAGCCAATGGCTTAGCCGAAAAAAGCATGGATGAAATCCGCCCGTTTGCCAGCCACGGCGCGAATGGTTTGTTGGAAATGGGAGCAGGCATGGCCCCTGAGCACCCCAATCATGCGCAATGGCGGCAGGCTTTTCTTGACCGCTATGGCGAATGTTACGCGGATGAAACGGTGTTGTTCGACGGCGTAAACGATTTGTTGCGCGAACTCGACAAACGCGGCTTGGCATGGGGCATCATCACCAACAAGCCGGCGCAATTTACCGACAAGCTGGTGCCGAAACTCGGCTTTGCCGTCCCGCCGGCAGTAGTGGTGAGCGGCGATACCTGCGGCGAAGCCAAACCGAGCATCAAACCAATGCTGTATGCGTGCGCACAAATCGGCGTGAAGCCCGAATATTGCGTGTATTTGGGCGATGCCGAGCGCGATATGCAGGCTGCTAAAAACGCCGGTATGAAAGCGGTTTTGGTGAATTGGGGGTATCTTTCCGAAACCGACGATACCGAAGCATGGTTGCAGGACGCACGTATTGATGCGCCGACAGATTTATTGGCAATTGTGTAAACACGACAAAACCAATGCCGTCTGAAGCTTTTTATACGGCCTTCAGCATTGTTAAACCAACATAAAGCAAAACAAAGAACATAAAATGGATGTGATTTTAATCATAAGTTTGATTGTATTACTGATTGTTGTCTTGGCCGTGATATTGAGTTTGGCGGAGCTGAGAAGAAAAGCCAGGCTTGATGCCGAAAAGCAGACCGAGGAGGAAAAAGCCCTGTCGCGTCAGGCCGCCAAAGAAAAAATGCAGACAGCGGTGGTGGCCAATCACGGCGATGAACCTTTGGAAGAGGAGCAAACGGATATTTCCGACAACGATTTGAACAAAATTAAAGCGGCTTATGCCAAATTTGAAAAAGACGTGTTGGCATGGGAAGCCAGGCTGCAAACGAAATCAGATTTTTCTGTCGGCGAAGAAGCGTTAATCCGCAAAGAACAGCTCAAATACCGCATGTATTTTGAAGAAGCCTTTTACGAGAAACACGGTAATTCGGTTGCTTCACAAGAGTGGCGGAAATGGACTGATGCTTTCAGCGGGCTGCTCGAACGGCACGCGCATTTGATTGTGGGGGAAGAAGAATCGAACGATGAAGATGAAGCAGATTGGACAGACGCTGACGAAACCGAGATATTGGGTCGAACGCCGTCTGAAAAACCGCAAACCAATCTTGACGTAGATAGGCCGTCTGAAAGCAATAAAGCGGTTGAAGCGTTAACCGAAACAGTGTTTTCTTCTTCAGGCCGAGGTGCCGATAAGGTGGAAATAGCCGCACAGCAAACACCGAAACAGGAAGCAGTTGCCGTCGTGCCGAACGGTGCGAAGGAAAATGCGCTTCGTGCCGCGGCTTTCCCTGCCGATTTCGCCGCCGCCGATGCGCCGCGTGTTGAAATTGATGAAGACGGACTCAAGGGCCGTGAACGCGAATTGTGGGAATATGCCAACCGCCGCAATTTATCCAAACGTGAGGCCGGAGACCGTTATGAGCGTTATCTCGGTTATCTTTACGAACGCGCAGGCTGGCGTGTCGAATATTACGGGTTGACTGAAGGGGTTTCCAATTCCAACCGCGGTATTGATTTGATTTGCGAAAAAGACGCCATCACCCATTTTGTACAAACTAAATACTGGAGCGACGGAGTGGCGGCTAAAACCAATGTGAATAACGTCATTGACCGCATTGTGAAAAATATGCAGAGCATTATCGATAAACGGGCCATTTGTGGTGAAGTGCAGGCTGTGTTGGCCGCCAAACCGAAATTATCCGCCCAGGTGGCTGCTTATGCGCAAGAGCAGGGTGTGTTGCTGCTTGATAATTTGACGCTGCAGCCGTATCCGTTGGTGAAATGTCACACTGGTAAACGCGGCAGCAAAAAATATTTCCTGCCGTTTTTGCGGGATAAAAAACCGGCCAAATACGAAGAAATCCGCCAAGGCGCGTGGGAACCATATGATTTGGTGCATATGGATTGGGGGGATGGCGATGTTTACGTCCACACCATCAAAGAAGCCGAAGCTTTGGGTTACAAATACAGCAACCGCGCTTAAGCCTTAAAAAAGTATATCTGTCACAGAATGTGCTTTTGTTGGCAAACGCATGCAGCGAAAAGGTTTCAATGGGTATACAGGAGGTTGAATCCGGTTTTCAGACGGCCTGAAAAGGCGTAAAATTCCAAAAGTTACTGTTTTAAATTTATTGTGAATAAGATTTGAATAAGGGCAAGGAAAACCAACGCCGCCCTGTTAAAGATAATTTACGATATTCTTCAAATCAAAGTGAGCAGACAAATGTTTTTTGATACCATTCATGCGGTACCGGCCGACCCGATTTTAGGCTTGGGGGAAGCGTTTAAAGCCGAAACCCGTGCTGAAAAAGTCAACCTCGGCATCGGCGTATATAAAAACGCCCGAGGCGAAACCCCTATTGTCAAAGCAGTTAAAGAAGCGGAAAAACGTTTATTCGAAAGCGAAACCAGCAAAAACTACCTGGCTATCGACGGCGTGGACGAATACAATGCGCAAACGCAGATTTTACTGTTTGGTGCCGGCCATGAAATCATCGCCAGCCGCCGTGCGAAAACCGCGCAAAGCTTGGGTGGTACCGGTGCGCTGCGTGTGGCGGCCGAATTGGCCAAACACCGGTTGGACGTCAAAAACGTTTGGATTTCCAGCCCGACTTGGCCGAATCACAATGCTATTTTCAAAGCAGTCGGCATTGAAGTGCGTGATTACCGCTATTACAACACTACAGAACACAAGCTGGATTGGGAAGGACTGATTGAAGATTTGAGCCAAGTTGGGAAAGGCGATGTGGTGTTGCTGCACGGTTGCTGCCACAATCCGACCGGTATAGACCCGACGCCGGCACAATGGGACAAATTGGCACAAATGTCGGCTGAAAAAGGCTGGTTGCCGCTGTTTGACTTTGCCTACCAAGGATTCGGCAACGGTTTGGAAGAAGATGCCTACAGTTTGCGCAGTTTCCTGAAATGCAACAAAGAATTGCTGATTGCCAGTTCATATTCAAAAAACTTCGGCATGTACAATGAGCGTGTGGGTGCTTTTACCGTGGTGGCGGAAAACGAAGATACCGCCAACCGCGTGCACAGCCAAGTCAAATCCATTATCCGCACGCTATATTCGAATCCTGCTTCCCACGGTGCCAATACCATCGCGCTGGTATTGAAAGATGCGGATTTGAAAGCACAATGGATTGTCGAACTTGACGAAATGCGTGCCCGCATCAAAGCCATGCGCGATAAGTTTGTTGCGTTGCTCAAAGCCAAAGGTGCAGCGCAAGATTTTGATTTCATTATCGGACAAAACGGCATATTTTCATTCAGTGGTTTAACCCCGGAGCAAGTTGATCGTTTGAAAAACGAGTTTGCCATTTACATCGTGCGCTCAGGCCGTATCAACGTGGCCGGTATGACTGATGACAACATTGATTATTTGTGCGAAAGCATTGTAAAAGTGTTGTAAGCTTGGGCGTGAATGAAGGCCGTTTGAAACGGAATGTTTCAGACGGCTTTCTTAATGGGTTTTGTTTAAGGTTTTCTTTTGAAAAAAATGAAGTTTGTGTCTTGTTTGTCAAGCATCAAAATGCCGTCGGCAAGGGAAATTCCTTGGATTCAGTTTAATACCAATCCTTGCATGCCCCATAAAATCACGCCGTAGCGCAATAATTTGCCTATCAGTAAAATGACGGTGCATTTGAACCAGCCCAATCGCAGCCAGCCTGCGGCAACCGGCAGGGCATCCCCGATTAGCGGTACCCAAGCCAGTAATAAGATCCATGCTCCATAGCGTTCGAACCAGCGGATGGTTTTTTCAGACGGTCTGTTTTTATCCGGTAACAAACGCCCCATGCCGTATGAAACCATACTGCCCAAGCCGTTAAGCCCCCCTGCGCACAAGCAGGCGGCCAGGGCATGTTCGGGAAAACGGTACGCAAATGCGGCAAACGCGGCTTCAGATGTACCAGGCAGGATAGTGGCTGATGTAAAGGCCGAAAAAGCCAATGCAATGTAAGCGTAAAGTAAAGGCATATCGGTATTATTTTGTAGGAATATAACGGTGGAAATCCGCTGTAAGCTTTTCAAACAACAATATTATTTGATTTATCACAATTTTATGGCAAATCTGACGAAATTGCAGAAATAATGGTTTGCAAAATAACAAAATATCAGTATGATTCATCCTGAATTAACGTAAGTTAACTGTATAAATTTGATTATAGTAAGACGAAAGGCACCTCATGTCTGCGCAAACTCATAAAAGCAACACCCCGGCTTTAACGGTACTGGGTTCTCTGTTCTTCATGTTGGGTTTCATCACCTGCATGAATGATATTCTGATCCCACATTTGAAGGAAATTTTCAACCTGACTTATGTGCAGGCAATGCTGATTCAATTCTGTTTCTTCAGCGCGTATGCCATTATGTCGATTCCGATGGGTCAGTTTGTTGAAAAATTCGGCTATAAAACCGGTGTGATTGGTGGCTTTGTCGTAGCAGCGGTGGGTTGTTTGCTGTTTTATCCGGCCGCCGGCAGCCATTCATATGCTGTATTTTTGGGTGCTTTGTTTATTTTGGCCAGCGGTATCGTATTGCTGCAAGTGGCGGGTAATCCGTATGTGACGCTGCTTGCACCCAAAGGCAAAGAATCAACTACGTTGACCCTGATTCAGGCGTTTAATTCGTTGGCGACCATGATTGCACCGCCATTGGGTGCAATGTTGATTTTTGTTGATGCGACGGCCTCTGAAGCCGAACGCATTTCTTCCGTGCAAATTCCTTACTTGGGCCTGGCCGGTTTTATGTTGTTGCTGGCCGTAGCCGTATCAATGATTAAGCTACCGGATGCGCGTAAAATCGCCCAAGAAGAAACCGAAGCCAATCATGACGGTAAAACCAGCGTGTGGCAATACAAACACATGGTTTTCGGTGCGGCAGGTATTTTCTGCTATGTAGGTGCGGAAGTGGCGATCGGTTCGATAATGATTAATGCATTGGAAGCCTTGGCCGGTTTGGACCACAGCACCGGCGCGGCATATTTGTCGGTTTATTGGGGTGGTGCGATGTTCGGCCGTTTTATCGGATCGGCCTTGATGAACAAAATTGCACCGAATAAATATCTGGCGTTTAATGCTACCGTGGCGATCGCACTGATTATTATCGCAATTTTGGCAGTTGGCGGCGCAGTAACTATGTGGTCATTACTGCTGATCGGTTTCTTCAACTCAATTATGTTCCCGACCATCTTCTCTTTGGCTACCAAAGGCTTGGGTAAATTCACCGGCACCGCTTCCGGCGTGATTTGTACTGCGATTGTCGGCGGTGCGGTTGTACCGGTGGTACAAGGTTGGGCGGCTGATACTTATGGCTTGCTGCCTTCTTATATCGTATCGGCAATCTGCTATGTGTACATTGTATTCTTCGCCGTCAAAGGCTACAAAGCCGACGAAGCGTAAAACTTGTTAGACTTCAAAAGGTCGTCTGTTGTTCAGACGGCCTTTTTGTATGCCGACAGATAAACACATAATTGATGGGTTTTGATGAAAACAGCCGTCTGACGTAAAAATTAGTTTGTAAAATGACGTAAACCCGATAAAATGCCTGATGTCTCAAAGATAGGAAACAGAATATGTTCAGTTTTAAATCACTGCTCGACATGCCGCGCTGGGAAGCGGTGGCGGCGGCAGTTTTATTGGTTGCCATGATGGGCTATACCATTATTTCGCTTGGTTGGTTGCCGCACATGTCGATCATCAGCGCGATTATTGCCCTGATTTTGTATGGTTTGTGCCGCGGTTTGAAATACAATGACATGCAAAACGGCATGATTCAGGCCATCAGTCAGGGCATGGGTGCAGTGTATCTGTTTTTCTTTATCGGTTTGATGGTGAGCGCGCTGATGATGAGCGGTGCGATTCCGACACTGATGTATCACGGTTTCGGCTTGATTTCACCGACTTATTTTTACTTTTCGGCATTTGTTTTATGTTCGGTGGTCGGCGTGGCGGTGGGCAGCAGCTTCACCACCTGCGCCACAGTCGGCGTGGCTTTTATGGGTATAGCCATGGCGTTTGAAGCTAATCTGGCGATGACTGCCGGTGCGGTGGTCTCGGGTGCGTTTTTCGGTGACAAGATGTCGCCCTTGTCGGATACCACCGGTATTGCTGCCTCAATTGTCGGCATTGATTTGTTTGAACACATCAAAAACATGATGTACACCACCATTCCGGCGTGGCTCATCAGCGCGGCATTGATGTTGTGGGTGTTGCCGACAGTGGCGGTTGATGATTTGGACAACATCGAAAATTTCCGCAATGCATTGGAGGCCACCGGTTTGGTACATTTGGATTCGCTGATACCGTTTGCCTTACTGGCCGTATTGGCCATGATGCGAGTGAACGCGGTGGTGGCGATGATTTTCTGCACCATTGCCGCTTTGGTGGTGACTTATTTCTACAGCAGCCCTGATTTACAGCAATTGGGTGCATGGTTTTTCAGCGGCTACAAGCTGGAAGGCGGGCAATTCAAAGACATCTCCCGGCTGATTTCGCGTGGCGGCTTGGAAAGCATGTTTTTCACGCAAACCATTGTGGTTTTGGGCATGAGTTTGGGCGGTTTGCTGTTTGCTCTGGGCGTGATTCCTGCTTTGCTCGACATTATCCGTAATTTCCTGACTAACATCAGCCGCGCTACCTTCAGCGTGGCCACAACATCCTTGGGCGTGAACATTTTGATTGGCGAACAATACCTGAGCATCTTGCTTGCCGGTGAAACCTTTAAACCGGTTTATGACAGGCTCGGCCTGCATCAGCGCAATTTGTCGCGTACGTTAGAAGATGCGGGTACGGTCATCAATCCCTTAGTACCTTGGAGCGTGTGCGGCGTGTTCATCAGCCAGACCTTGAATGTGCCGGTGTGGGAATATCTGCCGTTTGCCTTCTTCTGTTACCTGAGCCTGATTTTGACGTTGGTTTTTGGTTGGACAGGCTTAACATTAACGAAAAAATAATCCCATCAACAAAGGCCGTGAACATATGGAAGTGAGTTTTCAGACGGCCTTTAGATTCACCTGCCAAGTGCAGCAACGGTTGAATACGTCCAAGAACCGATTACCCGGCGTACCTAAGCAAGCGTTTTTTTCGGTCGCGTTTTTCCCGGTTGGCAGGTGGGTTTGCCAACCGCCTTTCCT
>NZ_PXYY01000010.1 GCF_003013245.1 Neisseria iguanae | reverse complement strand
GGAAAGGATGCCTTATTTCCGGTTATCAAACAGCAAACAACACCTGACAGCATTGTTTATACCGGTAGTGACAGGGGCTGTGGCGTGCTTGATGCGGGGCAGGTTCAGGCATCAGCGCATCAACCGTTCACAGTTTTTTGCAGACCGTCAAAACCCTATCGGCGGTATTGGAAATTGTTGGAACCGGGCGAAGCGCGTCTTGCGCAAATACAATGGGGTTGGCTGTAAACCTTTCCCGCTGTCCTTGAAAGAATGCGGGTTCCGCTTTAACTTTGGCGTACCGTCCGGGCAGCTTGAAATGCTGCGGGAATGGTGTGGTGTTTGGGGTTAATCTGCGTCAGCCCCTTTATTTTTAGTGGCGGATTTGCCATATCTTTCGGCCTGTCCGGCAACCCGTAAAAGTCCTAAAACGGCTCTTCAAGCAAAAAACAAAAACGCGAACAACGCTGGAATTTGTTACATATCAAATTATTATTATCACAATGAAAAGCAATGGCCTGCCGCATCATTCCCTTATTGCCCGAACCCATTGGCCCGCTTGCCCAAGCTGTGCACATTAAAATAGCATGATTTTGCGCCGTGAAAAGCCGTCTGAAAAGTTCGGCAGCATTTCAAACGCCATGATATTAGGAGGTGTCCTCATTTTTTTTGCGTCACACATTTTCGAGCAAAAAAGCACGTACACCAGGCGAAAGACACAGTAAGATGCGCCGTTTACCACCGTGAACGGACACAAGGCCGCCTGAAAAGTTCGGCAGCATTCCAAATGCCATGATATTGGGGAGTGTCCTCATTTCTTTGGCTGGTGGTGTGTTTGTGTTGCCCGAATACCGTAGTCAGGAGATAGGCAAACTTTTGGTACAGTAGGTTTATCTGCCGCCCGTGTCATAAAACCGACCGGCATTGGGATAACGGCGAAACTGTGTCGGTGATGAAACAGGATTTGTGATTGGCGGATAAAAAAAGCCGAACGGTTCATGCTCGCACCTCCGACATCAAAGCGGATACGGTTAATTTGCCGTATAAATCGGCGGTGTCAAAAGCAGATTGATGACTGTATGGGCTTAAAACAGGGAAATTTCTAGTTTCTTGAATAGTCGGAACATCGTTTATTTCAACGAATACGCGACAGATATAGGAAATCGGATTTGTTCGCGGTTGCGGTGTGATGATGTAATAACAAATTGACATTTCAGATTCCTTGAAAATTCGGTTAATCGGAACTTGTCAAGGGCTTTTGTTTGTGATTTACACTCCCTTAACGGAGTGCAATATATAAGGCCATCTGAAACGCTGTTTAAAAAAGTGTTCAGACGGCCCCAACTTATCCTCAGTCAAATCATCTTATTGCTCCACGTTGCTCCAACACCGCAACGGCCGGTAATTCTTTACCTTCCAAAAATTCCAAAAACGCGCCGCCGCCGGTGGAAATGTAGCTGATTTGGCCGGTAATGCCGAATTTGGCAACTGCCGCCAAGGTATCGCCGCCGCCGGCAATTGAGAAGGCTTGGCTCTCGGCGATGGCTTTAGCCACGGCTTTGGTGCCGCCGGCGAATCGGTCGAATTCAAACACGCCGACCGGGCCGTTCCACACGATGGTGCCGGCGTTTTTCAAAAATTCGGCCAAGGCTTGAGCCGATTGCGGGCCTACGTCTAAAATCATGTCGTCTGCGGCCACATCGCCGATCGGTTTGGTTTCGGCGGCTGTGCTTTCGGCAAATTCTTTGGCGGTCACGACATCGGTCGGCAGAGGTACGGAGCCGCCTTTGGCCGCCATTTTGGCCAAGATTTTTTTTGATTCTTCCACCAAGTCGGCTTCAGCCAGCGATTTGCCGATGGCTTTGCCTTCAGCCAGCAGGAAGGTGTTGGCAATACCGCCGCCCACGATGAGCTGGTCCACTTTGTCGGCCAGTGATTCCAAAATGGTGAGTTTGGTCGATACTTTGCTGCCGGCGACAATCGCCACCAACGGGCGCACCGGTTCTTTCAAGGCTTTGCCCAAAGCGTCAAGTTCGCCCGTCATCAATATACCTGCGCAGGCCACCGGTGCGGATTGTGCCACGGCTTCGGTCGAGGCTTGGGCGCGGTGGGCGGTGCCGAATGCGTCGTTGACGAATACGTCACACAAAGCGGCATAGGCTTTGCCCAGCTCTAAATCGTTTTTCTTTTCGCCTTTGTTGATGCGCACGTTTTGCAGCATGGCAATCTCACCGGCTTGCAGTTTAGGCGGGTTTTCACGCCAGTCGTTCAGCACGTTGACTTCTTTGCCCAAGAGTTTGCCCAAATGCGCGGCCACAGGGGCAACATCGTCTTCCGGCTTAAATTCGCCTTCGGTCGGACGGCCGAGATGGGTCATCACAATTACTGCCGCACCGTTGTCCAAGCAGTAGCGGATGGATTTGAGCGAAGCCCGGATGCGGGTGTCGTCGCTGATTCGGCCGTCTTTAAACGGTACATTCATGTCGGCGCGGATAAGGACGGTTTTGCCGTTGACGTTTTGTTCGGTCAGTTTCAAAAATGCCATGATGCTTCCTTTGTTTGTATAGAATGGAAAAAAACGGATGAAAACACAACCTAATTATCCGCCATCAAAGAAGTCGGGTAAAGGTGTGACGTCAAACAGACAATCCGCGCAAAAACCGGTTGGGGCCGTCTGAAAAGCCAGACTGTGAAACTGTGCAAACGCACTTTATCATTTTGATTGAAATGTTTTATGATTGGTTTGATTGCAAAGATTAGGAAAACCATGTTAAGCAAAACCGTCTGGCTGGCTATGCTGGCCATTGCCGCGCCTGTGTGGGCGAAAACCTTGTCACAAACCCTGCCTAACGGCCTGAAAGTCATCGTCAAAGAAGACAAGCGTGCGCCGGTGGCGGTATCGCAGCTTTGGTATAAGGTCGGCAGCGTCGATGAAAAACCCGGCAAAAGCGGTTTGAGCCATGCGCTGGAACACATGATGTTCAAAGGCACGCCATCGGTACCGGCCGGCGAATTCCACCAACGCGTGGCAGCCTTGGGCGGCAAACACAATGCCTACACCAACCGCAGCGAAACCGTGTATTACGAGAACATTTCCGCCGCCAACCTGCCGGAAGTGTTGAAGCTTGAAGCCGACCGTATGCAAAATCTGAATTTCAGCGACAAAGACTTTACCAACGAAATGAGTGTGATTCGTGAAGAGCGCCGCCAGCGTACCGAAGATACCGCGTCGGGCAAAATGTGGGAGCAGGTTTTTTTAAGCAGTTTCACCAAGCCTTCTATGCGCGCCAGTGTGATCGGCTATATGGACGATTTACACACCCTCAAAGCAGACGACTTGCGCGGTTGGTACCGCCAATTTTACGCCCCCAATAATGCTACGCTGGTGATTGTCGGCGATGTCGATGCCAGGCAAACGATTCAGACGGCCTCGAAATTATTCGGCAGTATTCCCGCCAAAAACCTACCACAGCGCAACGATTTGAGCGAACCGGCCGAACGGGAGCCGGTGTTTGCCGAAACCACATCCGCCATGACCCGTCAGCCCTTGGTGGCTTTGTCTTATCGGGTGCCTGCGCTGCAAACGCTTAACGACAACCTGCCTTACGCGCTCGATGTATTGAGCGATATTTTGTCGGGCAACTCATCGAGCCGTTTGGATAAAAATCTGGTGCGTGGCAAGCAAACTGCTTTGAGCGTGGGCGCCAACTACGATATTTTAAGCCGCGAAATGCCGCTGTTTAATATCGTTGCTATACCGGGCAGCGGCGTGAGCGAACAGGATTTGTTGGCCGCCATACGCGCCGAAATCCAAGATATTGCCGACAACGGCGTAGATAAAGACGAACTCAAACGCGTCAAAACCCGAATGGCCGGCAGCGAAATCTACGCCCGCGATTCCATGACTTCACAGGCTTCGCTGATGGGACGCTTGGAAACGCGCGGTTTTAAATACACCGACGAAGCCGAAATCCGCCGCCGCCTGCAAAAAGTGACCGCTGCCGATGTGCAGGCGGCCGCGAAACTCTTGACCGACAAACGTTCGAGCGTGGTGGTGGTGAAACCGCAGGCGCAATCTACAAAATAATCAAGGCCGTCTGAAACATTCAGACGGCTCCAACAGAAAGTTTTAACATGCATTTCAAAACCTTTATACTGGCGCTTGCTGCCTTGCCGTTGACCACCCAAGCGGCGGTGGACATCCAGCGCTGGACGACATCGGAAGGCACCCAGATTCTGTTGGTCGAGCGGCGTGAAAACCCGATTGTCGATATGAAAATCAGCTTCAAAGGCGCAGGTAGTGTGTTCAATCCGCAGGGCAAAAGCCAAGTGGCCGAATTTACTGCCGCATTGTTGACTGACGGCACGAAAACGCTGGACGAAGAAGCATTTAACGAAAAAGCCAACGACATCGCCGCCAACATCGGCAGCGACAGCGGGCATGAAACCGCCACCATCAGTTTCCGCAGCTTGAGCAAAGCTAAGAATCTGAAGCAAACCGTGGCTTTGGTCAACGAATCCTTAACCGCGCCGCGCTTTGACCCTGCCGTATTTGCCCGCCGCCAAAAGCAGGCCGTGACCGCCTTGCAGCAGCAGGAAACCGCGCCCGATTTTACTGCCGGACGCGCGTTTACCAAGCTTGCTTATCCGAGCCACCCCTACGGTAAAGATGCTTATGTGACGGTTGACAGCCTTAAAGCCGTGACGCTTGACGACATCCGCGCCTTCCACCGCACGCACTACGGCAAAAACAATGCGGTGGTGGCGATTGTCGGTGATGTCAGCCGCCGTCAGGCAGAAAAAATGGTGCAAACCGCATTGAAAGGATTGCCGCAAAAAAGCCGCGCGGACAGCAGCATTGCGCCGGTGGACAAGCAAACCGCCCAACGCCGCGACATTCCGTTTGCCGGCGAACAGGCGCAAATTATTCTGGGTATGCCGCTGATTAAACGCCACGATCCGGATTATTACGCGCTGGTGGCAGGCAATTATATTTTGGGCGGCGGCGGCTTCGACAGCCGCCTGATGAAGCGCCTGCGTGACCAAAAAGGCTATACCTACGGCGTATACAGCAGCTTGGTACCGCTGACCGAAGCCGGTGTGTTCCGCATTGGCTATTCGACGCAAAAGAAAAATACCCGCGCATCTTTGGCCGATGTGCGTGCGGTGGTGGAACAGTTCATTGCCGAAGGGCCGACCGAAGCCGAGTTGGAACAGGCTAAAGCCAACATCATCGGCAGTTTTCCGCTGCGCTTCGATTCCAATGCCAAACTGCTGGACTATTTGAGTTTGATCGGTGTGCATAATTTGGAAAGCAGCTATTTGGAAGATTACCCGAAAGCAGTCGGACGGCTCACGACCGCGCAAATCAAAGACGCATGGCAGCGCCGGGTGAAATTCAGCGATTTGCATATTGTGGTGGTGGGTGCGCAATAGCCGGTACCTTTGCAGAAAAGAGCGGTACCGTCAATCTGTAAACCGTCATCCCGCCTGTGCGGGAATGACGGAGATGTCGGCCGTCTGAATCTGAAAGCGTGGCATCGCAGCCGTCCGGTGTGTCAATGCGGTACGGATTGAATATCGGCATGCGATTCGCCGCTTTGAAACCAAATCTGTCGCATACCGCAGTGTTCCAACGCAATCAGGCACGCGGGATAGCAGCGTACCGCTTCGAGCGCAATTTCGAGCGCAATCTATTCATTGCCGTGCGGGTGAAATAAAAACGCGCCTGCTTCTTCAGAATGGCAATAGCGCGTGATGTTAACCATATCCGCCGCGCTTAACAGGATGGACATAGCGGCGGATATGCGGTCCGGCGGCGACGCGGATAGGGCGCAGAGTAACGACAGGACAGGCAGCAGGCGCAATTAACGCGCCCAAGTGGCGTAAGGGTGTTTGCTCAGATAGGCATTGGTGAATTTGCCGTCGGACGTGATTTCGTTGCCCAGCCAGTCGGGGCGGGCAAATGCGGCATCTTCAGACGGCAATTCGATTTCCGCCACAACCAGCGGCGCGTTGTCGCCGGAATATTCGTCGATTTCGTAGACAAAACCTTCAAATTCGACGCGGTAACGGCGTTTTTCCATCTTGAACGGGCACATCGCCGCCATCATCGTTTGCGCGTGTTCCAGCGGAATTTCATATTCAAATTCGCTGCGGCTCATATCGGAAATATAGCCCTTCAGCGTCAGCCACGCTTGATGATTGATAATGCGCACGCGGATGGTACGCTCTTTTTCCACACTCAAATAGCCTTGCTGCAGCATTTGCGGCGCGGATGCGGTGTGCCGCCAATCATCGTTTTTCAATAAGAAACGGCGTTCGATTTCAACAGACATATTTCAGACGGCCTTTCAAAAAGGTTTGAACACAACAAGATACAGCGCGCCAATCATCAGCAATACCGGCACTTCGTTAAACACGCGGTAAAACTTATGCGAGTGGCGGCAGGCGTGTTGTTCGAAGCGGTGGAGGTGTGCGCGGCAGATGTGTTGGTAGCCGATGAGCAAAATACCCAAGGCTGCTTTGCCGTGTACCCAGCCCATAGACCACCAGCCGGTGACAAACGGAATCACAAAGCCGCAAATTACGGCCAAAATCCCCAGCGGTGACATAAATTTATACAGCCGCTGCGCCATGCCCAACAGCCGCGTATATTCGGCGGATTCGGTTTGCGGATTGACCTGCGCCAGATTCACATAAATGCGCGGCAGGTAAAACAGTCCGGCAAACCAGGAAATCACAAAGAAAATATGCGCCAGTTTTAACCATAAATACATTTTTCAGACAGTCTTCTTATCAGATAAACATTATTGTAGCCTTAAATCCACATCTGCCGCCAAAATCCGCACCATTTTTTGCTGACAAAACGCATAACCGACAATTTTATGGGACGAAATTCCCGCCCCAACCGTTATTTTCGGTTTGCCGCATACCATTTTTCAGCAGATTTTGCTAAAATGGCAAAGATATACCATGCGATTATGCAGATGCGGATAATTCCCCCACGCTTACGGAAAAATAAAGACATGAAACAATTCGAAATCAACAGCGGCGTAAAAAAACGCCTCAACGATTATCTGGCCGCCAATCAAACCGACCTGAAAACCGTCATGGACAACCCAACCACCAACGGTGAAGTGGCCGCGATTATCCACGAAGGCCTGCCGATGATGGTACGCAAAATCTATCCGTTGGAAAAGATGAAGGATTTCTTCTGGAATAAAAAAGACCTGATGGTTGAATTCGTTGCCATGCGTCTGGCCGCGGCGGACAAAGCCAAACCGGCGAAGAAAAAACGCTGATAAAGGCTTGAGGCCGTCTGAATACTGATTCGGAACTTTTCCCAATCAGTATCTGCCGGCAAACAGTTTACCTTATAGCAAATGCCGTCTGAAACCCTTTTCAGACGGCATTTGCTATAATCTTGCTTATTTATCCGAAAAGAGACGGCCATGTCCGCACCCAATCCCACCATAGCTGCCATTGCCACCGCGCCCGGCCGCGGCGGCGTCGGCGTAATCCGCTTGTCCGGCAAAGATTTGCTGCCTTTGGCGCAGGCATTGAGCGGAGGTAAAACACCCAAGCCGCGCGCGGCTTTGTACACTGATTTTCTCGATGCCGACGGCCAAACCATCGACAACGGCCTGATGCTCTACTTCGCCGCGCCCGCCAGTTTTACCGGCGAAGATGTTATCGAATTGCAAGGCCACGGCGGACCGGTGGTAATGGATATGCTGTTGCAGCGTTGTTTCTCACTCGGTGCCAAAGCTGCCGAGCCGGGCGAATTCACCAAACGCGCCTTTCTTAACAACAAACTCGATTTGGCGCAAGCCGAGAGCGTGGCCGATTTGATTGATGCTTCGAGCAAAGCCGCCGCCCGCATGGCATTGCGCTCGCTCAAAGGCGCTTTTTCACAGCACATTCACGCGCTGGTCGATGACTTGGTTACGCTCAGAATGCTGGTTGAAGCCACGCTGGATTTTCCCGAAGAAGACATTGATTTTCTTAAAGCCGCCGACGCACGCGGCAAGTTGCAGAATTTGCAAAGCCGTCTGAAAACCGTGTTGGCCAGTGCCGAGCAGGGTGCGATTTTGCGCGAAGGCATGAACGTGGTGTTGGTCGGTGCGCCCAATGTCGGCAAATCCAGCCTGCTCAACGCCTTGGCGGGCGATGATGTGGCGATTGTCACCGACATCGCAGGCACCACCCGCGACACCGTGCGCGAGCAGATTACCCTCGACGGCGTACCCGTACACATCATCGACACTGCCGGTTTGCGCGATACCGATGACGTGGTCGAGCAAATCGGCATCCAGCGCAGCCAAAAAGCCGTTCAGGAAGCCGATGTCGCGCTGATTCTGATCGATCCGCGCGAAGGCATCAATGCCAAAACCCAAGCCATTCTCAACGGCCTGCCCGACGGTTTGAAAAAAATCGAAATCCACAACAAAACCGATTTGACCGGCGATACGGTGGAAAAAGTTTCAGACGGCCTCACGCAAACGGGTGCCGACACTTTAATCAGACTTTCCGCCAAAACCGGCCAAGGTTTGGATTTGCTCAAACAGGCGCTGTTGCAGGAAATCGGCTGGCAGGGAGAAAGCGAGAGCCTGTTTCTCGCCCGCAGCCGCCACCTCACCGCATTGCACGCCGCCGAAGTCGAGCTGGAAAACGCGGCATTGTGCGGTAACGACCAAATCGAACTCTTGGCCGAACATCTGCGCTTGGCACAAGTGGCGTGCAGCGAAATCACCGGTGAATTTACCGCCGATGATTTGCTGGGCGTGATTTTCTCGCGTTTCTGTATCGGCAAATAAAATCAAGTATAAGAAACAGCCGCGTTGTTTATACAACAGATTGAGAAAAATAAGTCTGTAAAATCTCAAAAGGCGTATCAACTTTCAACCCCTTATTCGGCTTAACCGGATGATAAAAATTCACAAAAACGGCATAATTCCGTTGCCGGTGTCCCGAATCCTTAAACGGAAACTTATCATGCCACATTTCCATTAAAGTACGGATAACCTGCTCTGCTTCACTGTTGGTTTGCGGTCCGGCAATACGGGTAAACTTTTGACCGCTATTGTTTTGCACACAGGCAGCCGCAAACGGATGTGCCGCATTGCCCCGATATTCCATGCCGTTATCCGGGTAAGCATATCCGATGGTATCTATTTCAGACGGCCTTTTATGGAGCTAAACATTATTGATGTGACGGAAAGGATGGCGTGATGGAAATTTTACCGGTTTTATTTCCCCCTGCTTTTCCTAACTGCCTGCCAACACCGGACACCGACGGCCACGCAGGACGCCCCGTTCCCTGCCACCTCCTGCCGGCAGAATCTCTGCACCCGCAAATACGCTCCCGTTTTCTCCACCATCGGGCAGGGCAGGTGGGGTAGCCGTTTGGCAATCCGGGCAAGCGAGACAAGATATCCATGCCGGCCTCGGCGCGCGTGACAGCCTGTGTTGGGCCGTTATCTCACCATAACCCGCATCAAGGCCGTCTGAAAAGACATGGAATGAATCATGGATTCCAATTAAATCAGCACAAGGCAAGGCCATGCCGGTTTAAATTGAACCTGCGGTAATGCTCAGACGGCCTTTTACGGTATAATCCCCCATCTTTATTTGATTGTTTCCAAAGCATAAACCATGACACGAAAAATTCTAGTGACTTCCGCCCTGCCGTATGCCAACGGCAGCATCCATCTGGGCCACATGGTCGAACACATCCAAACCGACATTTGGGTGCGCTTTCAAAAATTGCGCGGCCACGAATGCTACTACTGCTGCGCCGACGATACTCACGGCACCCCGGTGATGCTGGCGGCGCAAAAGCAAGGTTTGCAGCCGGAAGACATGATTGCCGGAGTGCGCGAAGCGCATTTGGCCGACTTTACCGGCTTCAGCATCGGCTACGACAACTATTACAGCACCCATTCACCTGAAAACAAAGCGTTTTCAGAAAAAATATACCGCGCCCTGAAAGCCAACGGCAAAATCGAAAGCCGCGTCATCGAGCAGCTTTTCGACCCTGAAAAACAAATGTTCCTGCCCGACCGCTTTGTGAAAGGCGAATGCCCGAAATGCCATACCAAAGACCAATACGGCGACAACTGCGAGTCCTGCGGTACCACTTATGCCCCAACCGAGCTGATTAACCCGTATTCCGCCGTATCCGGTGCCGCGCCGGTGTTGAAAGAATCCGAGCATTTCTTCTTCAAATTGGGCGAATGTGCCGATTTTCTGCAGGAATGGACGTCTGGCAACAATGCTTTGGGCAAACCGCATTTGCAGCCCGAAGCCTTGAACAAAATGAAAGAATGGTTGGGCGGAGACGGAGAAACATCGTTGTCGGATTGGGATATTTCCCGCGACGCACCTTATTTCGGCTTTGAAATCCCCGATGCGCCAGGCAAATATTTCTATGTGTGGCTGGATGCGCCGGTGGGTTACATGGCATCGTTCAAAAATCTTTGTGACCGCACCGGCTTGGATTTTGATGAATTTTTCAAAGCTGACAGCCAAACCGAGATGTATCACTTTATCGGCAAAGACATACTGTATTTTCATGCCTTGTTTTGGACAGCGATGCTGAAATTCTCCGGCTACCGTACTCCGAGCGGCATTTTCGCCCACGGCTTTTTAACCGTTGACGGCCAAAAAATGTCGAAATCGCGCGGCACGTTTATCACCGCCAAATCCTATTTGGATCAAGGCCTGAATCCGGAATGGATGCGCTACTACATCGCCGCTAAACTCAACAGCAAAATCGAAGACATCGATTTGAATTTGAACGACTTCATCAGCCGCGTCAACAGCGATTTGGTCGGCAAATACGTCAACATCGCCGCCCGCGCCAGCGGCTTTATCGCCAAGCGTTTTGAAGGCCGTCTGAAAGATGTTGCAGGCAGCGCATTGCTGGCCAAACTCGCCGCCGGGAGCGAAAACATCGCCGGGTGTTACGAAAACCGTGAATATGCCAAAGCCCTGCGCGACATTATGGCGCTGGCGGATATCGTGAACGAATACGTTGATGCCAACAAACCGTGGGAATTGGCCAAACAGGAAGGACGGGATGCGCGTTTGCACGAAGTGTGCAGCGAGCTGATTAATGCCTTTACCATGCTGACTGCCTACCTTGCGCCGGTATTGCCGAAAGTAGCCGAACAAGCCGCCAAGTTCCTCAATCTGCCTGAGATTACATGGGAACATACCCGCCAAACTTTGGGCGGGCACGCCATCAACAAATACGAACATTTAATGCAACGCGTGGAGCAAAAACAAGTGGATAATTTAATCGAAGCCAACAAACAAAGCATTCAGGCCGCAGCCGTTCCGGCTGAAGCCGGCAAATTCGTCCCTGTGGCCGGGCAAGCCGGCTTTGACGACTTTATGAAAATCGACATGCGCGTGGCCAAAGTATTGAACTGCGAAGCAGTGGAAGGCAGCACCAAACTGTTAAAATTCGACCTTGATTTCGGCTTTGAAAAACGCGTGATTTTCTCCGGCATCGCCGCTTCCTACCCGAATCCGGCCGAACTAAACGGCCGTATGGTGATTGCCGTTGCCAACTTCGCCCCGCGCAAAATGGCCAAATTCGGCGTATCCGAAGGCATGATTCTGAGCGCGGCCACGGCTGACGGCAAGTTGAAACTGTTGGACGTTGATGCAGGGGCACAGCCGGGTGATAAAGTCGGCTGAGGTTTTCTGCAAGGAAAAATGTCGGTCATATGACCGACATTTTTATGTTATTCGTGCATGGAGAAAATGAGTTATATGGCTTCGGTTATTTTTAATGTGCCTGGAATAATTAAAATAAAATCCACATGCCCATATAGAAGAAAAAATATCAAAAATTTTTACAACCTGATATTGTAATTTTCGCTTATCTTTCCCCATTCTTGGCAGCAATGAAGTCCATATTGGTGACAAGTTCTATTTGGCGGGCTTATCATTACTGCCATAATGGAATTATTTTTCTATGTACTTTATTCGTGTATTTTATTTTTCAGCAATAATGCAGAAAGAGAAAAAGGGCAGTCAATAACGGTAATTTTCATGATAGTTACCAATATAAAGTCATAAAAGGATGAAATTTGGCTTAATTTTACCATTTGGGTGGGACGGTATGGATTACTTTCAATGATTTATTTAATGATAATTAAAGTACAAGTGTAAATAAAAGTATACTGATAACTTATTTGATAATCATATGTTGTCTTAATAAATGTAAGAAATTATTTCAAAATAGTGTTTGTGTTAACACAAACACCAAATCAGCAATAATGCTTTACCGTTATGCAGTACTAAGTTTGATTTTCTTCTTATATTGCTTATATAATGCAAGCCAAGATAAAGCAATCTTACTGAGAAACATAGGATTGTTTGATAACCGAATCATTTTTCGTTTTACCTTATTTTAAGGAGTTGTTATGAAAACAGTTCAATTTGTTGCTCCATTATTTGTACTTGGTATGTTATTCTCAAGCGTAGCATCTGCTGAAATGATACAGCCTGATGAAGCCCGTGAAATCACTACCAAAGTCAGACAAGTAACCTATAATTGTAGTATAGGTGGTCGTGTAGGCGTGACATATGGATTTGATAAACAAAAATATCCAACCTATGCTCAAGCTCGTTTAGGTGGTAAAAATCGTTTTTTACCCATCAATTGGCAACATTCAGATGTCGCTACTGATTCTTTTTCTTTCGGTGATGAAAATACTTGGACAATTGGCGGTTCATCTCTTACGTTAGGTAGCTATCACAACTCAAATGTTTTGATCTTGAGTCCTGGTTCAAAAATTAGTTACAAAAACTGCAAAGTTGCCAGCATTAAAAAAGTAAAGGGTTGATGATCCATTATTGAGCAAAGTAAAGGAAGAGGAAAATAGGCATATTTTTTTGAGATAGTGTTACCGGTGGTGGCCATTGTGTTCAGTAAATTATTTGGTTGGCTGGTAATTTTACAAGATGGCTTGAGTCCGCCTAAATCACCGGATGGCGAGTTTGTCCCTAAAAGCTCTTCAATTAATGTAATGCTTCTTAATTGCATTCGGTGGTTATCTGTTTGGAAAAATAAGAAATTAGCCTTTCCTAAACTTATGAAATTTTCAAATGTTTGTTTAATAGAAATATCAAAATAATAGGGCGTAGCTCGGCCATATTTGGCTATGTTTCCAAGATAATTTAAATGCTTGCATCATCAAAGGCCGTCTGAAAGATTTTTTCAGACGGCCTTTTCCTTTATAATCCGCGTATTCAAAAAACATTTATAAGGAACCGCCATGTCGCTCCCATCTTGTCCGCAATGTCAATCCGAATATACTTACGAAGACGGCGAAATGCTGGTCTGCCCAGAATGCGCCCACGAATGGTATGCAGGTGAAGCGGTTGCTGAAGAGGCGTTGGAAGTCAAAGATGCCAACGGCGCGGTATTGGCCGACGGCGATACTGTGGTGCTGGTTAAGGATTTGAAAGTGAAGGGCAGCTCGTCGGTGATTAAGCAGGGCACGAAGGTAAAAGGTATTCGTTTGCAGGAAGGCAGCCACAATATTGGTTGCAAAATCGATGGCTTCGGTGCGATGAACCTGAAGTCCGAGTTTGTCAAAAAGGCTTGATTTTGTTAAAATAAATGCCTGTATTGACTGTGTGGTGAAGGCCGTCTGAAACTTTTCAGACGGTCTTTGTTTTATTTGCATTCACGGTATTTGCTTCTTTTTTCATTATAGTAAATGAGTTTGCATATACACAGTGCGGGACCTTTGCAAAACGAGCAAATTTTCAGAAACCTGTAATCCGCCATTCCAGCGCAGGTGGGAATGACGGGAATAGGTTTCTTTCTCAAATTGGGTTTTGCAAAAATCTCAGTCCATTCCAAACCATCATTCATAGATAAAAGCCTGATGGTGGCGTGTATCGTTGCATGGTTAAAGTTGATTAACCAAGCTTTTCACCTATGCAACAGGTAATTATCAGATATACCGCAAACTTTTCAGACGGCCTTTTCATCACTTCTTCACTTGATTTATCATTTTTTTTTCCGTATATTTTAATGAAACAGAAATCATTTTTATTAATTAGTCAAAAGGAATGTCCGATGAAACTTGTGCACCTGTCTTCCCTTGCCGTGGCCGTGGCTTTGTCGCTGGGTACGGTGTCCGCTTATGCCAAACCGGTTCAGATTACCGACGTGGCCGACCGTAAAGTGACTGTAGACTTACCGGCGAAACGCGTGGTATTGGGCTTTTATTATCAGGATTATATGGCCATCGGCGGTAAAAACGCGCTGAATAATGTGGTCGGTTTTTCCAAAGCCGTGTGGTCGGATTGGGCTCCGCCAAGCTGGGCTGCGTTCAGCAAAGCCGTGCCGAAGTTGAACCGGCTTACCGACGTGGGTGAGGTGGAAGTCGGCACTTTTTCGATTGAAAAAGTATTGGCTTTGAAACCGGATTTGCTGGTGTTAGCGGATTGGCAGTATCAGGCTTTGGGTTCGGATTTGGACCGCATCAATAAAGCCGGTATTCCGGTGGTGGTGTTGGATTACAATGCTCAAACTGTTGACAAACACATCAAGTCGACCCACATCATCGGCACGCTGACCGGCCAGCCGCAAAAAGCCGCCAAGCTCGCTGCCGATTACAAGCGCATTGTCGATACCATTCAAAGCCGCGTGAAAAAAGCCGGTTTGCCGAAGCCTAAGGTGTACACCGAATTCGGCAACAAAGGTCCTGCCGAACACAGCTTTACTTTCGGCAAGAGCATGTGGGGTTCGATGATTACTTTGGTAGGCGGTGACAACATCGCCGCCAAAGCGGTGGAATATTACGGCCCGATTAATCCGGAATTGGTGTTGGCCGCCAAGCCTGATGTGATTGTGATTACCGGCCGCGAAACGGAAGTGAAGAAAAACCCGCAAGCGATGGTGTTGGGCTGGGGCATCAACAAAGCCGACGCCGAACGCCGCTTGGTCGGTTTCACCAAACGCCCGGGCTGGCGCAATCTGCCGGCGGTGGAAAACAACCGCGTTTACGGTGCCTACCACGCCAACTCGCGCACGCTTTCAGACGGCGCATCGATTCAGTTTATGGCCAAAGCGATTTATCCGCAGCTCTTTAAAGACTTGAATCCTGAAAAAACCTATCTGGATTTCTACCGTCAAAACCTGCCGGTAGTGCCGCACGGTACGTTCTATATTTATCCGAAATAAAACGGACAATTTGAGGATACGGCGGGTAGTGTGCAAGCTGCCGCCGTATCGCTCTTCAGACGGCCTGATGATTTGACATGTGGTGGACAGAGTCCGTTTTTTCAGGCGGTTTTACCTTAAGGCCGTCTGAAAAAACGGTTTCTTACTTTATCTCTCTTTTAAACATTTTATGATGCCCCTTACCGCCGCCGATATTGTCAAAAACCAGCGCGCCCTCGAGCGAAAACGCTGGTTGGTTGTTTGTTCTTTTTTGGTTGTCAGCCTCATCGGCTTCGTGTTCGACATTGCTACCGGCCCTTCCATGCTGCCGGTGAACGAAGTGGTGAAATCGCTGCTGAACATGCAGGGCGTGCATGAAATGAGCAAGGTGATTGTGTACGATTTGCGTCTGCCGATGGCGGTGATGGCCTTGGTGGTCGGCGCGGCTTTAGGTGTGGGCGGAGCGGAAATCCAAACGTTGCTGAATAACCCGATGGCCAGTCCGTATACGCTGGGCTTGGCAGCAGCGGCCGGTTTGGGTGCGTCGCTGGTGATTGCCTTTGGCGGCTTCGGTTTGCCGCATGCGTTTGCCGTGCCGATTGGTGCGTTTGTGATGACCATGCTGGCGGCGGGGGTTTTGTTTGCTTTTGCGTCTGTCCGCCGCTTCAATTCCGCCATGCTGGTGTTGGTGGGGATTGCCTTATTGTTTTTGTTTCAGTCGGTTTTGTCGCTGATTCAGTTTATCGCTGCGCCGGAAATTTCGCAGCAGATTTTGTTTTGGCTGTTCGGCAGTCTGACCAAGGCAACGTGGGAAACGGTCATCGTGACCACCGTCGTAACCGCTGTGTGTGTGAGCTTGCTGGCCAAAGACGTGTGGAAACTCACCGCCCTGCGTTTGGGTGAAGAACGCGCCGCCGGTTTGGGCATCAACCTGCAACGCCTGCGTATTCAAACTTTGGTATTGGTGGCGGTAATGACTGCCACCGCGATCAGTTTTGTCGGCGTAATCGGCTTTATCGGCTTGGTGGCGCCGCATGTGGCACGCATTCTGCTCGGCGAAGACCAACGCTTTTTCCTGCCCGGCTCTATGCTGGCGGGCGCGGCGTTTTTGTCGGTAGCAAGCGTGTTGTCGAAAGTGATTGTTCCCGGTGCGCTGTTCCCGGTGGGGATTGTGACCTCGTTTGTCGGCGTGCCGTTTTTCTTTTGGATCGTGTTAACCAAACGATGATATTTTTCAGACGGCGTTCTATGGCATCAGGCCGTCTGAAACTGTTTGATAGAGAGATAAATCAATGAAACCAGTTTGCCGTATTTTAGCCGCGGCCGTGTTCTGCCTTGCCGCATTCGCCGTGCAAGCCGAAGAGAAGACGCTCACCGATGTGCGCGGGCGTAAATTGCACGTCGATGTGCCTGCCAAACGCGTGGTACTGGGCTTTTATTATCCTGATTATATTGCTGTGACTGGTGCCGATAAGTTTGAAAACGTGGTCGGTATTTCGCGCGAATTTTGGGAAAAATTCAACCCCGGCAGTTGGTCGCTATACAGCGCCAAAATTCCTTCGCTGCAAAATACCGGCGACATCGGCAATGTGAACACCGGTACCTTTTCGTTTGAAAAAACCTTGGCGGTGAAGCCCGGTGTGGTAGTGTTGGCCGATTGGCAGTATGACACGCTGAAAGAAGAAATGCCGCGTTTTGAAAAAGCAGGTATTCCGGTAGTAGTGGTCGATTTCAATGCGCAAACGGTCGAACGCCATACCGCCAGCGCCAAGCTTTTCGGTGAAATCGCCGGCACGTCCGAGCGTGCCAAACAAGCTGCTGACGAATACGCACAAGGCATGGCCGACATTCAAAAATGCGTGGCCGAAGCGGGCAAGCCTAAGCCGAAAATCTACATCGAGTTCGGTGATAAAGGCCCTGCCGAACACAGCTTTACTTTCGGCAAAAACATGAGAGGTGCGATTGCCGACACGGTGGGCGGCGACAATATTGCCGCGCCGTTTATCAAAGATTGGGGGCCGATTAACCCGGAGCAGTTTTTCACTGCCAAACCCGATGTGGTGATTATTTCCGGCACCGAAGTCGGCCTGAAGCAGCAAACTTCTATGGCAATGGGCATTGACATTGCCGCCGATGAAGCGCAAAAACGTCTGGCAGTTTTTACCGAACGCGCCGGTTGGTCAGACATTCCTGCCGTTAAAAACAGCCGCGTATTCGGCATTTACCATACCGCTTCGCGTTCGCTGTCAGATTTGGCTTCTGCCCAATTTATCGCCAAAGCGCTGTATCCCGAAGCCTTTGCCGACGTGAATCCGGAAGAAACTTACCGCGGATTCCACCACAAATATCTGCGGTCGAGCCACAAGGCACGTTCTTTATCCGCTTGGGCTGCGATGGTTTGGAAGACTGCAAAAACCAAGCCGCTGCTGATACTGCCCCTGCCAAGCCCGAACCTGTCGTTGAAGCATCCTTGTGGCAGCGCATTAAAAACTGGTTTGCCACCCCCTTTGCTTAAGGCCGTCTGAAATGATCCGACTTGAAAACGTATACATCCGCCGCGGCAATTTTGTAGTGGCCGACCAAATCAATCTCGGCTTCGGGCCGGGCAAAGTTTACACCATCCTCGGCCCCAACGGCACGGGCAAATCGTCGCTTTTGAAAACCCTGTTTGGCGAAGTGGCGCATCAAGGCAGCATTCGCTACAAAGACGAGCATTTGAGCAAAACCAACCTGCAAAGCTGGCGCAAACGCATAGGCTACATGCCGCAAAACACCTTTACCGAAGCCGCGCTGACCGCCTTGGAAGTGGTGCTGCTCGGCCGCATGGACGGCTTGGGGCTGTATGTGGGCGACGAAATGCTGCACGAAGCGGCGGGTATTATGGAATCGCTCGGCATTGCCCATTTGGCGCACCATGACGTAATGAACTTGAGCGGCGGCCAGCGGCAATTGGTGATGTTTGCCCAAGTGATGATGCGCCGGCCGGAAATCCTGTTGCTCGACGAACCTGTCTCCGCACTGGATATGCACCACCAAATCAACCTGCTCGAGCGCGTGGCCGACTACACCCACGCCAATGGTCTGACCACGCTGATGGTGTTGCACGATTTGAGTTTGGCCGCCCAATTTTCAGACGGCATTGTGCTGATTGGCGGCGGCAAAGTCCATGCCGAGGGCGCACCGAAAGACGTGTTGCAGCCGGAATTAATCAGCGCGCTGTATCAAGTCGATGTCGAATTGCTTTACGATCGTTTCGGCGCGCCGGTGATTCGTCCTTTACGGAATAGGACGTCTGAAAAAAATCAAACGTTTACCGCTTAATGTGTTTGAATCAACGATAAGGAAACTGAAATGAAAAAATCCCTGTTTGCTTTGCTGCTGACCGCTTCCGTCAGCGCGTTTGCCGCCAACTACGAAGTGAAAATGCTCAACAACGGTGCCGAGGGCGGCATGGTGTTTGAGCCGGGCTTTGTCAAAGCCGCGGTCGGCGACACCGTCACCTTCAAGCCGACCCACAAAGGCCATTGGGTGCAGAGTAAAGCCGTGCCTGAAGGCGTGGAAGGCTTTTTGTCGGAAGAAGATAAAGAATTTACCCTAAAACTGACCAAAGAAGGCGTGTATGTTTACACCTGCCCGCCACACCGCCTGATGAACATGAGTGGTGTGATTCAAGCCGGCAAAGCCGTTAACAAAGCCCAAGCGCAAGCGGCAGTGGAGGAAATGGAAAAACGCGCCATGCAAAACAAAGGCCGCCTGAAAAAATATTTGGAACAAGTGAAATAAAATAAGGCGGGATTTCCTGCCTTATTGATGCCCGGCAATAGTAGAACCGATAAGAACCGGTACAAGGCAGCCTGACGCAGGCCGTACGGCAAGGCAGACCAACGCGGTACTGTTTTTTAGGGCGTATCCTCATTTTGTCTGCATCGCCGATTTTCGAGCAGAAAAGCGCGTATGCAAGGCGATACTCATTTTACACGCCGCGCCGGTAAAACCGGCCGGCGTGGCAAGGCTGGATACCTTGCGCACATTTTTAATGCAGCAGACGGGTTTTATGCCGGAAAGATGGCACATGATAAAATGAGGACACGCCCTAGTGATTTTACGGCAACAAACCATTAAAAAGACAAACTATGCTTACTTTAACCACTTGCCGCCGCTATACCGAGCCGCCACCGGATTTAATCCCCTTGGCACATGCCCTGCGGCAACGCGGCATTGCCACGCAGTTTGCCCCTTGGCAAAACGAGCCGCGTACCCCGTTTGTCCTGCCTTTATGCGCATGGGATTATGCCGACCAACCTGCCGCGTTTGCCGCATGGACACATGCCGTTCTCGGTAATGGACAGCATTTTCTCAATCCGCCCGAACTGATGCGCTGGAACATGAACAAACGCTATCTTACCGATTTGGCCGCTCAGGGCATCCATGTGATTCCGACTGAATTTCTACCTTGTGACGGACGGTTTAGCGAGGCACACAACCAGGCTCTGCAACAGATTTTATCGGCCAAACAATGGCCTGAAGCGGTGGTAAAACCTGCTATCGGTCAGAGCGGCAAAGGCGTGTGCAAAATCCGTATAGGCGAATCTTTGGGCGCGGAATGGGCGGATATGAACGTTTCAGACGGCCTGATGGTGCAGCCGTATGTCCGCGAGATCGAGCAGGCAGGCGAAACTTCGCTGGTATGTTTCAACGGCAGCTTCAGTCACGCCGTGCGCCGCCAGCCGCCGCAAGGCGAATGGCGCGCCAATTCCGCTTACGGTGTCGCCATCCTGCCCGCGAATCCGCCTGATTTTGTGGTGCAGGCCGCCGAAACCGTGTTGCGTACCCTGCCGCAAATGCCGCTGTACGCCCGCGTTGACGGCACCATCATCGGCGATACCTTCCTGCTGAATGAATTGGAAGTGATCGAACCGGCGTTGTATCTGCACACTTGCGACACCGCCACTGCGCAGTTTGCCGATGCGGTGGCGGCTGGGATTGAAGACATCCGGGGCAGACAGTAAATCTATTTTTTGCTATTAAGAAGAGCCGCTGAAAAGAACAGGCAGGTTGGACCGAACCCCAACATTATCCGGCATTGAAAGAATTGATGTGCGGTTTGATATAACCTTGGTTGTCAGTACGGGTTGTGTAGAGCCGAATTTGGATTGGCTGTCTTTCTTAACCCGATCTTACCCCGACGGATATCTTTGTCTTTGCCCGGCGGGGTCTCAGTACCTGCAGGGTTAAATTGGCGGTAAACCTCGTATATCTGCATTCCGCGCAGCAATCTTGCCGGAGCTTTGGTGTCTGTTTACTATTAATATTCAGAATCTTATTGTAATTTTATGATTTTTCTCCCTGATTTCCCCGATATAAATGTACTATATTACCTTTAAATTAGTTGAAATAAGGAGGTTAATGATGTTAATGCGTGTATTTCGTACATTATTAGCTTTATCAATAACATTAAGTGCTGCTCCGTTGGCAGCCAGTGCAAGTAGCGATAAACCTGTGAAAACCGTTAATGTGCGTTTCAATCCGGGTACGACATCTGCCATATATAAAGGAAATATTAAAGGTTATCAGTTTCACAGTTACCGGTTCCATGCACAAAAAGGACAAGTTCTGAATATCAGTTTGGATAAAAGCAATCCGAACATTGCCGTATCCGTACGTTATTTGGGAAAAAATTCAGATAGTGAATTTCTAACAGCATCTGACCAAGTTCTTCCTTTTACAGGCCATTATGAGGTACGTATTTTACAAACCCGAAATGGAGCTAGAAAAAACAATAGGTTACGTCAGTATGCCGTTACGATTTCAATAGTGGGTTCCGGCAGCAAAACGGCGGCAGCGAATGGTGCGAAGACTGAGGATTCCCATACCAATTGGATCACGTACTAAATGCCAGGTCGGCAAACAAGTATCCGTCCGCTATAAAAGGGGAAAAGCTACTGCCCCGGCCTCAGCCGCACTGAAAGTGAATGGCAAGATTTTCAATATGGTGTATGACAATGAAAGCAATGCGGATGATACTGTTTTCAGCGGTCAAGGTTTCAGATGGAGCGTCAATAAGGTAACTGCCTCAAACGTATATAATCCAGCATAATGGTTTTCTGACTCGGAAAAAACGGTTTTAATAAACGGAAAAAAAGAAAAACTTGATGAAATTATTAGTAAAAATTACGAACCTAAAAGTTAAACGGCAGTTGGTTCCGGCCGTTTTGATAAAACAGCAGCCATCAATAAAGCTGCTGTTTTTTAACGGGTTTAACCGGCGCTAATTTTTAATCATGACGACAAACAAATTTGATGCCGTCTGAAATCTCAGAATCGTTATTCCCGCCTGCGCGGGAATAACGATTCTGAGATTTCTGTTGTCCTGATTGAGCTAAATAGCACTATATAAATCTTCTTAAAATACAAAAAGCCACCGTTGGTTGTAATACAGTTTTTTAAGATTTTTGGATATTAGTATACCGAAATCCATGATTTTTTTGGAAATAGATATATAAGAAATATATAAATATAATAAAATTGACGGGCGGTCGATCCGTATCATACTGGAAATCAGATTGACTTTATCAGGCGGTATTGATTATGCTGTTCAATCAAGATTGCTTCTGAGCCCACTCTGTCGGGGTGGCGGCAACCGAAATCGACAGCGCGTGTAGTTCGTTACTTTCCAATTTTTCTTTCAAGCCGTCTTTAATCAGGCGGTGGCGCGCCAAGCGGGCTTTGCCTTCAAATTCGGACGACACAATCACGGCGAAAAAGTGGTGGCCGTCGCCTTCCACCTCAACGTGTTCGCATTTGGCCACGGCCTCAATCATGGCTTTGACTTGCTCGGGTGTTAACATGGTACGTTCCTTTGTTTCAAGATGGTGGTTGCATTATACAGAATAATTGCTCAAATTGAATGGGAAAAGCCCGTCCGAAAAGCAAGCCCATTGTTCGGACGGTCTAAATCATCAACCATGCACCCACATGTTTTCCACCATTTTATCCACAGGTTTGGTACAACCGTTTGCTAGCTAACCGGCTACTGCCGCAGCAGTATCGGGAAAGTGTATCGGTGCGGGATTCGGGCGTTGCAGCCGGTTATGGAAGGTGGCCGGATCGGAATGATGCTTTAATATCGGCCGCTGCCGTTTTTTGCAAGGCTTTGGCGTTATATGATTATCCAGCGGACGAACCAGTAGTTTTTTTTCCCGAAGCTATTACTTCGCTGCACAAGCCGAAACCGGCATTCGTAATGACACTGCTGCATTCGGTTATGTTGCGCGGAAAGGCGGTGCGTGAAAAGGGATGCACCTTGATCAGGCCGTCTGAAACCATTTTATCCACAGCTGCATAAACCCGAAAACGCTGTTGTGGTGCGCTGCGAAGCCAAGTTTGAACCTGCCCCAAATTTTCAAACGGCAGATACACCAGCACAAACCCTTTATCATCCGCCGGATGCGGATTGGCCGGAATCAACGGTGGCAAAATCGGTTGGCCGAATGCCTGCCAATAATCATCAGCGGGCGCAAATGCTTTCAAACCGTAAGGCAGAAGCGGTGGCGGCAGCATTCTTGATAACACCCGACAATTCCAAAAGGGTGTTCAGACAAAAAACAAAAAGTGTACACAACGCTGGGATTTTCTACATCCCGCCCGGGCCGTCTGAAACGTTTTATCTTTGATTCATCATTTTTCCATAAATATTCGGACAGCCTTTTATCCTATTAAATCAAAAACTTTCACACATTTTCCTAATCGTTTTTTTGCTTATTTCGCATAAAATGCGTGTGAGCGGATGAAATTTCGTTCAAAAACGATTACAATGGCTTTCAAATTTAAATAAAACTCGAAATCAAACGTATTTAACCCTGTTTTTCGGAGCCGATTTATGATTATTTCATCCGCAAGTGATTACCGCGAAGGCGCACGCCGCCGATTGCCGCCGTTTTTGTTCCACTATATCGATGGCGGTGCTTATGCCGAGCGCACGCTGGAGCGCAATATGTCCGACTTGGCCGATATTGCTCTGCGCCAACGTGTACTACGCGATATGTCCGAGTTGGATTTGAGCATTGAATTGTTTGGTGAGAAACTTTCCATGCCTGTTGCCCTGTCGCCTGTCGGCCTGACCGGCATGTATGCCCGCCGCGGCGAAGTGCAGGCTGCGCGTGCCGCCGATAAAAAAGGTATTCCGTTTACCTTGTCCACCGTATCCGTGTGCCCGATTGAAGAAGTGGTGCCGCAGATTCGGCGGCCGATGTGGTTCCAGCTTTATGTATTGAAAGACCGCGGCTTTATGACCAACGCGTTAGAACGTGCCAAAGCCGCCGGCTGTTCGACGCTGGTGTTTACCGTCGATATGCCGACTCCCGGCGCCCGCTACCGTGATGCCCATTCCGGCATGAGCGGCCCCAATGCCGCCATGCGCCGCTACCTGCAAGCCGTATTGCACCCGCAATGGGCATACGATGTTGGCATTCACGGCAAACCGCACGATTTGGGCAACATCTCCAAATACATGGGCAAAGCCGTCGGCTTGGAAGACTACATAGGCTATCTGGGCGCAAATTTCGACCCGTCGATTTCGTGGAAAGATTTGCAATGGATTCGCGATTTCTGGGAAGGCCCTATGATTATTAAAGGCATTCTCGACCCAGACGACGCGCGCGATGCGGTGAGATTCGGTGCCGACGGCATTGTCGTATCTAACCACGGCGGCCGCCAGCTTGACGGCGTATTGTCATCTGCCCGCGCCATGCCCGCCATTGCCGATGCCGTAAAAGGCGACATCAAAATCCTCGCCGATTCCGGCATCCGAAACGGCTTGGATGTCGTGCGCATGATTGCCCTCGGCGCCGACTGCACCATGATCGGCCGCGCCTTTATCTACGCACTCGCTACCGACGGTGAAGCCGGTGTCGCCAACCTGCTTAACCTGTTTGAAAAAGAAATGCGCGTCGCCATGACCTTAACCAGCTGCCAAAACATCAGCGAAATCACCGCCGATTGCTTGGTTCAGGCCGAAAATGTATTGAAAAACCCGAATGCCTTGCGTGAAGTATTGGGTGGCGAGTGATGGGGTTTGATTAAGTTGGTTGATTGAAAAAAGAGCAAAGGCCGTCTGAACAGGAAAGTTTCAGACGGCCTTTCATACTTGTATTTCCTATTCCCCTACCTTCTCCCCGACACTTTCATCCACAAGGCTGTCTGAATGAAATAAGCGGCGGAGAATACGGCCAGCAGCCATTGGAAGGCGGCGGTGTATTGGTGCGGTGATGACGGCAGGTATAGTATGCCGCAGCTGGCCACCATCAGCAGCAGGCTGGCGGCGGCGCCGTAAAAGAGCGGGTGGCGGCCGTTAGGGAATGCTGTTACGGCCGGTTGCGCAGTGGCGGCCAAGCATGTGTCGTCACTGCCGTAAGCCTGATGGTATAAGCGTTCGGACGGCATATCGGTTTGCGGTGCCTGCTGGTAGGCCAAAAAAGTGTAGAGCAGCAAACAGGCTGCCCATAGAGGGATGAACACGGTAAAGAGGTGCATACCGGCAGCCAGCAATACTGCCGCCAAGGCCATGCCGCACACCCATACCGACCATGCGGCACGGTTGTTGTTGTCGCGGCGGCCGGTGCGCCAAAACGGCGCAATGCCCAGTTTCGGCAGGATAAAGTGTTCGGCGGCGATGATGGCACCTACAGGTGCGGTGAGAATATTGAAATAGGCCATCAAGTCCAGCCATTTCAGGAAAATCAGCGGCAGGCAGGCGATAAGGGTGGTGACGGCACCGACCACAGCGGTGGTTTTCATCAGCGACCAACGCGGTAAAAACGCATGAAACGCCAGCCCCGAGCGGTAAAGGCACGGTACGGCGGTGGTAAACGAGGCCACCACCACGGCAGCCGTACCCGCCACACCCAACACCGGCACGACCACGCCGCCGATGTCGAGTTTGCCGATGTCGGTTTGCAGTAAAGCCGCACTGGCGGCGCCAAGCATACCGGCGGTCAGCCATGCGACAAAATGGCCACCGTATGCGGCAAAGGCGGAATACGCGCCATAGCCGGTTTTGCGGGCAAACCGCAGCGTGCTCAAATCGCCCATGCCCAAATGCAGCGGCAGGTTCAGCCCCCATGCAAAGGCGGCAATCTGCCACATGGTCAGCGACCGACTGCCGTCGGGCGTATTGTCTGTCCACACATAGCGCTGCAGCGTTTCATACCCATCCAAACCTTGTGCACTGCCGATGGCTGTGAGATACGGAAAAGCCGCCAGTCCGCACACGGCAAACACGGCAAACAGCCACGGCGCGCAGATTTTGGCAAACTTCGTCACCCGCGAAAAACCGCGCAGTGCCACTCCCATCGTTGCCAAACCGATCAGCAACACCGCCGCCACAAACAAGCCGCTGGTCGGATACCACCGCACCTGTGGAGGTACATCGGTCAGGCCGCGGATGGCGGCAGCGGAAATGGTCATCATGCCGCCGGCAATCACGGCGAAAATCAAGCCGCTCATTAAATTATAGAAAAACACCAGCCGTCGTCCGGCCAAGCGTTCCAAATATTGATACAGCGTCAACCGCGAACGCACCGCCACCGGCGCGCACACCAACGCCCAGCTCAACACCGCTGCCAGATTGCCGATGAACAAGCCGAACAACACGGTTGCCGGTGATGCGCCCCAAGCCGCAAATGCCGCACCGACCACAAACTCACCGCCAGCAATGTGTTCGCTGCTGTAGGCTGCCGCAAAATGACTGCGCCCGAGCAGCCGGTCGGCAGGCACGCGGCTGTGGGAAAACTCGCCTTCATGTGTATCAGGCTGGTGTGTGGTTGGATTTTTTATCATGTAAAACGTGTCCGTCGGCAAACATCAAGCTGCTGCGATTATATCGTAAAGGCCGTCTGAAAAACAGGATTCAGACGGCCTTTCCAATGTGGGCTCAAACCAAACGTTTCAAACGGTAAAGCGCATCCAAGGCTTCTCTCGGTGATAAGTTATCGGGGTTGGTTTCAGCCAAGGCTTTGAGCAATTCGGTTGTATTTTCAGATGGCTTGTTTGCATGTTCTTCATCATGTCTGACATCATCATGTTCAGACGGCATGACTTGGAAAATATCCATTTGCGGCTGCGCGGCGGCGGCTTGGGTTTCCAAATCAGACAGATGTTGTTGCGCGGTTTTCAGGGCGCGGGCGGGCAGGCCGGCAAGTTTGGCGACGGCGATGCCGTAGCTTTTGCTGGCGGGGCCGGGTTGGATTTCGTGCAGAAACACGATGTCTTGTCCTTGCTCCAGTGCGGAAAGATGCATGTTCACGGCGTGGGCATGAGCTTCAGGCAGGCGGGTGAGCTCGAAATAATGGGTGGCAAACAGGCTGAAGGATTTGTTTTTCTGCAGCAGATGTTCGGCAATGGCCTGCGCGAGGGCGAGGCCGTCGAAAGTGGAGGTACCGCGGCCGACTTCGTCCATCAACACCAGTGATTGCTCGGTGGCGTGGTGCAGGATGTAGGCAGTTTCGCTCATTTCAACCATAAAGGTGGAGCGGTTGGACGCCAAATCGTCGCTGGCGCCGATACGCGTAAAAATGCGGTCGATAGGGCCGATTTTGGTGGATTGGGCAGGTACGAAGCTGCCGGTGTGGGCGAGCAGGGTAATCAGCGCGACTTGGCGCATATAAGTCGACTTGCCACCCATATTGGGGCCGGTGAGCAGCATCAGGCGGTGTTTGTGGTCGAAACGGGTATGGTTGGGCGTGAAGTGGCGCACCTGCTCTTCCACCACAGGGTGGCGGCCGCCGTCGATTTCCAACACGGGATAATCGGCAAACTCGGGACAGACGAAACCGCGTGTTTGCGCGAGTGCGGCAAAGGTGGCCAACACGTCCAGTGCGGCGGCGGCTTTGGCGGCTTTCTGCAGTTGTGGCAAGGCAGTCTGAATGTCTTTGAGCAAGGTGTCGAACAGTTGTTTTTCCAAGGCAAGCGCTTGGTCTTGTGCAGTTAAGACTTTGTCTTCAAAGGATTTTAATTCGGGAGTAATGAAACGTTCGGCGTTTTTCAGGGTTTGGCGGCGCTGGTAATCGGCCGGTGCCTGCTCGGCCTGCACTTTGGATAATTCGATGTAAAAACCGTGCACGCGGTTGAACTCGACCTTTAAGGTAGACAAGCCGGTGCGCTCGCGTTCGCGCGTTTCCAATGCCAGCAGAAATTCGTCGCCGTGGTTTTGAATGTGGCGCAGTTCGTCCAATCCGGCATGGAAACCGTGGTTGATCACGCCGCCGTCGCGCAGCCAGACCGAAGGTTCAGGCAAAATCGCGGCCTGTAACTGCTCGGCCACAGGCAGGGTGGCAGGAAACACGTTTTTCAGCGTGGCCAGCAGGCTGCTGCTTTCGGCGGATAATTCCAGCTTTGCCAGCTCAAACAAGCTGTCCCGTAGCGCGGCCAAATCGCGCGGCCGGGCATTGCCGACGGCGATGCGTGCGGCGATGCGTTCGATGTCGGCAATGTTTTTCAGACGGCCTTGAATGCTACTGAATTGCTCGGACAAAGCGGATACGGCTTGTTGGCGGGCACGGATGTGGTCGCGGTTGCGCAAAGGGTGGTGCAGCCACATCGCCAATAAGCGGCTGCCCATGTGGGTGGCGCAATGGTCGAGCGTGGACATCAAGGTCGGCGCTTTTTTGCCGCTTAAGGTTTGGGTGATTTCGAGATTGCGGCGCGTGGCGGCATCCATGCCGATAAACTGGCTGTCGGTTTCGAGCGACAGGCCGTCAAAGTGTTGCGGCATCAAGGTTTGCGTCAGGCGGATGTAGTTGATGAGTGCACCGGCCGCCCCAATCGCCGCAGCGTGTTCGCCGGTGTCCAAGCCGAAGCCGCGCAAATCCTGGCTGCCGAAATAACCGGTTAAGAGTGTTACCGCTGTATCGGGTGCAAACTGCCACGCATTCAGCCGCGTGAGGCTAGCGTTTTCCAAAGGTGGCAGGATTTGGCCGTCTGAAAGCAGAATTTCGGCTGCCTGCAGACGCGCCAATTCGTCGGCCAATTGTGCCGCGTCAACCTGTTTGACTTTGAATTCACCGCTTTGCAGCGATGCCCACGCCAAGCCGATGTGCTTTTTGGTGTGGTTAACCGCCACGATGCGGTTGGTTTCTTTATCTTCCAAAAAGGCCGAATCGGTGAGCGTACCGGGCGTGACAATCCGCACTACTTTGCGCTCTACCGGCCCTTTGCCCGCGCCCACTTCTCCGACCTGCTCGCAAATCGCCACGCTTTTGCCCATTTTCACCAAACGCGCCAAGTATTGTTCGGCAGCATGAAACGGCACACCGGCCATCTTAATCGGCTCACCGTCCATCTGTCCGCGTGTGGTGAGCGTGATGTCCAAAAGTTTGGCCGCCTCCACCGCATCATCGAAAAACAGCTCGTAAAAATCGCCCATGCGGTAAAACACCAGTTTGTCGGCATGCTGCGATTTGATGCCGAGATATTGCTGCATCATCGGCGAAACGGTGGGTTTGCTCATAATAAAAGCCTTGTGGAACGTGGGTTAGGGGAATGGCGTATTGTAACAAAAAACCGATTTTTGATGAAAAAGATAGTGTATAGCACCTTCAAATATATTTACATTTCTTGACTTTGAAATAATGCGCACCCTGAATTTTTTCAGGGTGTTTTTTCTTTACTTCGGTTTAGATTTCTTACATTCAACGGTTTGGGGCACGCGCGAACCGGACACTGTTGCTTCGCAATGTGCATTTGCTGGCGCAAATGACACCGACGCACCAACCCACCTCCGAACCAAGCCGTCTGAAAAAATGCAGAATGCCGGAAAAGATCGGAATAGGATGGGTAGGCTGTAAAACCCGCAGTGTCCTTCTTCCCCAATCTCTTCCCGCCGAAGGACGGGAACAGATTCGTGTGGTAATCAAAGATTCTGTTTGAAAGAAAGGCCGTCTGAAAATCTTTGCAGAATTTTCAGACGGCCTATTGGTTCAAATAAAATCTTCAACCGCTCACGCGTTCGATTTTCGCGCCGACACCGCCGAGTTTTTTCTCGATGTGTTCGTAGCCGCGGTCAAGGTGGTAGATGCGGTCGACGATGGTTTCGCCGGCGGCAACCAGCCCTGCTATCACAAGGCTGGCAGAAGCACGTAGATCGGTCGCCATCACGGTCGCCCCGGAAAGGGCCTCTACGCCTTTGACAAAAGCAGTATTGCCTTCTATGGTGATGTTTGCGCCCATGCGGTTGAGTTCGGGTACATGCATGAAACGATTTTCAAAAATAGTTTCGACCACCCTGCTCTGACCTTCAGACACAGCATTCATGGCCATAAACTGTGCCTGCATATCTGTGGGAAAACCGGGATGGACAACCGTTCGGATGTCAACGGCTGTCGGACGTTGGCGCATATCAATGGTAATCCAGTCGTCGCCTGCTTCGATCACGGCACCGGCTTCAACCAGTTTGTCCAACACCACTTCCATGGTTTTCGGTGCGGCGTTATGCAGGGTCACTTGGCCGCCGGTCATCGCGACGGCACACAAAAACGTACCGGCTTCGATGCGGTCGGGCACAACGCTGTGTTCGCAACCGTGCAATTCTTTCACCCCTTCGACCGTCATGGTGGCGGTGCCGATGCCGCTGATTTTCGCGCCCATTTTCACCAAGCATTCGGCCAAATCAACCACCTCCGGCTCGATGGCGCAATTTTCCAATACGGTGGTGCCTTCGGCCAGGGTTGCGGCCATCAATAAGTTTTCCGTGCCGCCGACGGTAACCACGTCCATCAGTACGCGCGCGCCTTTCAGACGGCCTTTGGCTTTGACGTAACCATGCTCAATGGTGATTTCCGCGCCCATGGTTTCCAAGCCTTTCAAGTGCTGGTCAACCGGACGCGAACCGATGGCGCAGCCGCCCGGCAGACTTACTTGCGCTTCGCCGAAACGCGCCAAAGTCGGTCCCAATACCAAAATCGATGCGCGCATGGTGCTCACCAATTCATACGGTGCGCAGGTGTTGTTGACCGTGCCGCCGTTGATTTCGAATTCGTGTACGTTGTCGGTCAACACGCGCGCGCCCATGCCTTGCAGCAGCTTTTGCGTGGTTTTCACATCAGCCAGCATCGGCACGTTTTTCAGGCGCAGCGTGCCCGAAGTCAGCAGCCCGGCACACATCAGCGGCAGCGCGGCATTTTTCGCGCCGGATATAGTAATTTCGCCGTTTAACGGGCCGTTGGCAGAGATTTTGAGTTTGTCCATAGAGAGTGTTCGCTTTATCAATCGCCAAAATACAAGGTTTTGGCGTAAAAATTAGGTTTTATTTGGAATTATAAGGATTTTCGCTGCTTTGTGGACATAGCGGTAAAAATTTTATCCAGACGTGAAAAAGGCCGTCTGAACGGTTTTGCTGAAATTGTGTCGATTTCGTGTGCAAAAAGGGTTCAGACGGCCTGTTTTATTTCAGCCGAATGTTTCAAGCTGCCAAATCAAAAATCCGGTCGGCAGATTCTACGGTTTCTTTTCGTTGGGCTGGCCATGCTTTTGGTAAACGGCAGATTTTTCAAATGATTGTTAACGGCTTTTTCATTGGCAATATCCAAATGACTGGGTTATCGACCATGTGATCGTAACCGCCGACCGTAATTTACTGGTTACTCTGGCTTTAGGTTTCGGCTTGCTGATGTTGGTGCAGCAAGGTGTGTCGCTGCTGCAATCTTGGGTGGGAATACACTTTGCTACAATGCTAAGTATGCAGTGGAAATCGAATATTTTTAAGAGGTTGCTGGACTTGCCGACGGATTATTTCAGCAAGCGGCATTTGGGTGATGCGGTGTCATGTTTTAGTGCGGCCGATAACATTCAAAACACGCTCACGTCTACTTTTTTCGTGTTGATTCCCAACAGCCTGATGGCGGTATTTACGTTCACGCTGATGTTGGTGGCGTACAGCCCGAAGCTGACCATGGTGGTATTGGTGACACTGCTGATTTATATTTTTAATCCGCTGGGTTGCTTATTATCCGCTGCGGCGTGCCACGGAAGAAAATATTGTACACGCCACCAAGCAGAACACTTAATTTTATAAAAACCATACGCGGCGTGCAGACAGCCAAGCAGTTCGGCAAAAGCACGCAGCGGTACGGTACATGGATGGGCTTGTTTGTGGATACGGTCAATACAAGGCTGACGGCGCAGAAGCCGGACATTTGGTTCGGCTTTGCCAACACGTTTTTATTCGGTATGGCCAATATTCTGATTGTGTATTGGGAGGCGCTGGATATTTTGGACGGGGTGTTTACCGTAGGTGTGTTTATGGCTTTTTTAGCCTACAAAAGCCAATTTGAAAGCCGCATCGGTTCGCTGGTTAATCAGTTTGTAGAAGTAAAAATTCTGTCGCTTCACGGTGAGCGTTTGGCCGATATTGTGTTGACCGAAACGGAAAGCGGGCGCACACCGGACACCGGTATTCCCAATCTGGAAGGCGGCATTGGGATCCGCTTGGAAAATGTGTCATTCCGCTATCCTGCAACAAGGCCTGAATATGCAGCCAAACTGGCGATACCTCCTACTACAGCCCTTGGGATACCTACGGAGCCTCCAACAATTTCCAAATTTTGAATAGTCAATTCACGCATCTTGAGTTCCTTTCTCTATTTTAAAAAAACGGCTAATCGATGAAGAAAACGTCAATAATATGAAAAAAAGATAGACATAAATTGAGGCATGTTACGGACGATACTCCGGTGCCATGCCGTTGGGCAGCAATTGCCACACGTAGCCGGTGGTTTTCTGTTTGCCTGCAACATTGCCGGCTTCGTCGCCGTAACCCCAGAAATAGTCCACGCGTACAGCGCCTTTAATCGCGCTGCCGGTGTCTTGCGCCATAATCAGGCGGTTGAGGGCTTTGTTGGTAACCGGGTGGGCGGTGGCGACGAATAAAGGCGCACCCAGTGTGATGTAGTGGCGGTCGACGGCACCGGCGTATTCGCCCATCAACGGCGTACCCAACGCACCGATCGGGCCGTCGTCGCTGTTGCCTTCCAGTTTACGGAAAAAAATGTAGCTTGGGTTTTGACCCAAGATTTCAGCCAAGCGGTGGGTGTTTTGCTGCATGTAGGTTTTGATGCCCTGCATGGTGGTTTGGTCCAAAGGCAGGTAGCCGTGATCAGCCATGTAGCGGCCGATGGAAACGTAGGAATATTCGTTTTTATCGGCAAAACCGAGGCGCACGTATTCGCCTTTCGGGGTTTTCAGACGGCCTGAACCTTGGATGTGCATGAAAAACAGTTCGACCGGATCTTCAGCGTACCCTAAAATCGGTGCTTTGCCATTGAGTGCACCGGCGTTGATTTGCGCGCGGGTGTAATATGGAATGAATTGGCTGCCGGCGAAACGACCTTTAATCGAAGTTGAGCGGGCGGTAATCGGGAATTGCGACAGGTTGGCGGTGTGGGTGCCGTCGGCGGTAATCGCGCCGGTGTTTTGGCCGGTTTGGCGCACGCGCACGATGCCTTTGCTGTTGCGCTGGGCAGATGACAGCGGCACCGAAACAAAATCGTACGGAATGCCGTAAATCGGGAAACGCGCTTTGTTGGTCTGCGCGGTGTTGCCGTGTAATACCGGTTCGTAATAGCCGGTTACCGTGCCGGCCTGTGAGCCGTTGCCGCTCACCTGCCACGGGGTGAAATAGCGTTCGAAAAACGATTTGGCGGCGGTTTGATCCAAAGGTGTTTGCGCAGCTTGGGCACACACGTCCTGCCAGCCGTTGCGGTTTTTCAGCTTGTCGCAGCCGAGTTTGAACGATTGCAGGCTTTTGACGAAATTCTGACTGTTCCATTGCGGCATGGTGTTGTGCGGCACGGCGAGATAAGCGGCATTGCCGCCCGGTGTGACGGTGGTGCCGGCAGGGTGCGGTGTACCGGTCGGTCGGTCGGGGCCGCTGATAACGGTTTGGTCGATGGTCGGTAATTTTTTGACGCTCTTGCTCGGACAGGCAGCCAGCAGCGCAGCGGTGATACCCAATAAGGCAGTGCGGAACAGGGTTTTTTTCATGGCTTTTGAGTCGTTAAGGCCGTCTGAACACGGGTTTCAGACGGTATGAAAAACAAGGGAAACAGCATCGTGGCAATATTGCCGCCAGCCTGCGGGGTTTGATTCTAGCACAGAATCGCCGCGCGTCTGCGATAGGCTGCTGAAAAGCATTACGCTTGAATGGACAAGCGGAAAGGATGTCTGTCGCGGAGGCTTGCGTTGTCAAGTGGTTAGCATGCGATACATTAAAAAATTTAAATGGCTTACAACACTTTAAGAAATAAAAATAATTTGCATTTGCTTATCAATAGGCCTATATTGACAGGCCAAGTTGGATAACCACATTAATCTTACATTTCTCGAAAGCCTTTGGCCATGTTGATTGCTTTTCTGATTATGCTGCGCGAAGGCATTGAAGCCGCGTTGATTGTCGGTATTGTCGCCGGGTTTTTAAAACAGTCAGGACACGCGCACCTGATGCCCAAAGTGTGGTTGGGTGTGGTATTGGCGGCTTTTTTGTGTTTCGGTTTGGGTTGGGGTATTCATCGGGTCACGGGTGAAATTCCGCAAAAGCAGCAGGAATTGGTGGTTGGCGTGATTGGCTTGGTGGCGGTGGCGATGCTGACGTACATGATTTTGTGGATGAAAAAAGCCGCCAAATCGATGAAACGCCACTTGCACGATTCGGTTCGGGCGGCCTTGAACCAAGGCAGAGGACAAGGCTGGGCGTTGGTCGGCATGGCTTTTTTGGCGGTGGCGCGTGAAGGGTTGGAGAGCGTGTTTTTCCTGTTGGCGGTGTTTCAGCAAAGTCCGACGGCAGCCATGCCCGTCGGTGCGGTGGCAGGGTTGGTGGCGGCTGTGGTGATTGGTTTTTTGCTGTATCAGGGTGGTATACGTCTGAATTTGACAAAATTTTTCCACTGGACAGGTGCGTTTCTGATTTTAGTGGCCGCCGGCCTGCTGTCCGGTTCGCTGCGTGCGCTGCATGAGGCAGGTGTGTGGAATCATTTGCAGGGAATTGTGTTCGATTCGTCAGCCTATCTGCATGAAGACAGCCCGCTCGGTGTGCTGCTGGGCGGTTTTTTCGGCTACACCGACCACCCGACGCAGGGCGAAATGCTGGCGTGGCTGCTGTATCTGATACCGGTAATGATTTGGTTTTGGCATGACGCGCGGGATGTTTCCCAAACCGGGCTGCCGCAGTAATTTCAGACGGCCGGAGACTTTTGCAAAATCCCTATTCTTGACACATTTCTCCGTGCTGTTTCTTGAACGTCTGGCCTTATTCGTGATATTTCTGCACATTCCGCGCTTGTCCGGTTTTAGAACGGTACCCAAATCCGGCGTGTGACCAAGGTTTCGGCCTGTTGTGTGTTTTTCAACAAAAATATGAAAAAAGGTATGCAAAAATGAAGACATTGAATCTGACTGCTTTATCCGTGCTTTTGGCTTTGGGTGTAACCGGCTGCCAACCGCCTGAAGCTGAAAAATCTGCCGCCGCCAGTGCACCGGCCGCCAATGCCGACGGTTCGGTAAACGTGGCGGTAAACGATACTGCCTGCGAACCAATGGAATTGACCGTACCCAGCGGCCAGACCGTGTTCAACATTAAAAATAACAGCGGCCGCAAGCTGGAATGGGAAATTCTCAAAGGAGTGATGGTGGTTGACGAACGTGAAAACATCGCGCCGAGCTTGTCCGACAAAATGACCGTTACCCTGCTGCCGGGCGAATACGAAATGACCTGCGGCCTGCTGACCAATCCGCGCGGCAAGCTGATTGTGACCGACAGCGGTTTCGTCGATAAAGGCAACGAAGCGGACATGGAAAAATTGGCGCAACCCTTGGCTGGTTACAAAGCTTATGTGCAAAACGAAGCCAAGGAATTGGTCGCAAAAACTGCTGAATTTGTGGCTGCGGTGAAAGCCAAAGACATTGAAAAAGCCAAATCGCTGTTCGCGTCCACACGTTATCATTACGAGCGCATCGAGCCGATTGCCGAATTATTCAACGAACTTGATCCTGCTATCGACGCGCGTGAAGACGATTTCAAAGACGGTGTGAAAGATGCCGCATTTACCGGGTTCCACCGTATCGAATATGCGTTGTGGGTAGAAAAAAACGTGGGCGGTGTGCAGGAAATTGCCGATAAGCTGAATGAAGACGTTCAGAAGCTGCAAAAGGAAATCGACACGCTGAACTTCCCGCCAAGCAAAGTGGTCGGCGGCGCTGCGGTGTTGATTGAAGAAGTAGCGGGCAGCAAAATCAGCGGCGAAGAAGACCGTTACAGCCGCACCGATTTGAGCGACTTCCAAGCCAACGTAGAAGGCGCGGAAAAAATCATTGAATTGTTACGCACACAGATTGCCGAAAAAGATCAAGCCTTGCTGGATAAAGTCGATGCCAATTTCAAAAAGGTTAATGAAGTCTTAGCGAAATACAAAACTGCCGACGGCTTTGAGTCATACGACAAACTCAGTGAGACCGACCGTAAAACCCTACAGGCACCCATCAATACTTTGGCCGAAGAGTTGGGTAAATTACGCGGTACTTTAGGCTTGAATTAAGATTTTGAAAAGACAGGAAAAAGCAGGTGAAGGCATGGGAAATGGTCCGGCCTCCGTCTGTTAATTTAAAATATAATAGTCTGTTTTATAAGAGCTGTTTTTATATATTGAATGATTTTTCAAAAAAAAACCAATGCATAGAAAAGCCGTCTGAAAGACAGGGAATCAAGATAAAACCGCAGGTGTTTTTATATGGAGCGGACGCTCTTTCCGGCGGTATTTTTATGGCTGGTGCGCACTGTGCATGCAGGTCAGCCTGCCATTGTTTTGTTTATCGGTTTTCGGTTAGGTAAAAAATCGGTCATCAGTTGCAAAATGATTTCAGACAGCTTCACCAACTAGGTTGTCTGAAATATTCTGCGTTTGCTGTTTAATGGGTTTTTGATATAGATAAAGACACCATGCAGCCGGATTTTCCCGAGGCGTGGCAAAAGCGATTTAATTTTTTTAAACATACGGCACTAATCCGCCGGTACTGACTTTCAAGTCAGCTTTGAAGTTTTTGCCGTTTCACGGGCAATGTTTCTGCTGCTACAATTTTTTGCCTTGTGTCTAGGCACATGCTGCTTTTTTGTGCGGAGTATTCGGCGTAGGAGTCTGTTGTTGGTTGCGCCTTTTTTGGCACTGTATTTCGGCAGTTTCATGTTGCTGGCGCATCTTTATCCCCATGCCGAACACGGTGTTTATATGACCTTAGGCCCCCCAACCATGATGTCCGCGTTCGGAATGGTTCGCATGGTGATTGCCAACCGCGCTTTTTATCTGCAGAAAGTGAAGGGTTCCAAAAGCCGGAATCCGTTTGAAAAATAATTTCAGATGTCTCCGCCTGCTTCAGGCCGTCTGAAACCGGCAGTTCCGATTTAATATTTTATTTATAGAGTAAAGATATGAGTTCAGACCAACCTGCCCAACCGGCAAAACGAGCCCTGTTCAAAACTGCTTTGGCTGCCGGTGCATTCGGTGTGGCCGGCGGTTATTTTATGGGTGAACGCCGCGGCAATCAAGCCACCATTGAGCATTACGCCCGCCACTCCGCCCAAAGATACGATTGCCGAGGTGCGCATCAGGCCGGTATCACCACGCCGCACCAGCTTTTTGGCATCATGTGTGCCTTTGATGTGACGGCGGCCGATGTGAAACAATTGGAAAAGCTGTTTCGCACGCTGACCGCACGCATTGAATTTCTCACCCAAGGCGGCGAATACCAAGACCCTGGTGAGAAAATGCCGCCGGCCGGCAGCGGCCTGCTCGGTAAAACATTCCGTCCCGACGGTTTGACGATTACCGTCGGTGTCGGCAGCAGCCTGTTTGACAGCCGTTACGGTTTGGCAGACAAAAAACCGCGGCATTTGCAGGAAATGCGCGATTTTTCCAATGACAAGTTGCAAAAAGATTGGTGCGACGGTGATTTGAGCATTCAGTTTTGCGCGTTTTCTCCCGAAACCTGCCAGGCAGCCCTGCGCGATATTTTGAAACACACTGCGCCGTTTTCCATCATTCGTTGGAGCATTGACGGCTTTCTGCCTAAGGCCGAACCCCAGGCACTGGCTGCGCGTAATCTCTTAGGCTACCGCGACGGCACGGGCAACCCTGATGTGGCCGATCCGAAAATCGCCGATCAAGTCTTGTGGACAGGTGTGGCAGCCAACAGCCAAGATGAGCCGCAATGGGCGAAAAACGGCAGCTACCAGGCCGTACGCATAATCCGTCATTTTGTGGAATTTTGGGACCGTACACCGCTGCAAGAGCAAAACGCCATTTTCGGCCGCGAAAAATATAGCGGCGCTCCACTTGACGGGAAAAAGGAAAGCGACACCGCTGACTTTGCGAAAGACCCCGAAGGTAAAATCATACCCAAAGACAGCCACATGCGCATTGCCAATCCGCGTGATGCCGAATTTATGAAAAAACACCTGTTGTTTCGCCGGGCCTTCAATTATTCACGCGGCCTGTCCAAAGCGGGGCAGCTTGATGTCGGGCTGATTTTTATCTGTTATCAAGCCAACCTTTCAGACGGCTTTATCTTCGTGCAAAACTTACTCAACGGCGAACCGCTGGAAGAATACATCAGCCCGTTTGGCGGCGGCTATTTCTTCATTCTGCCGGGATTTGAAAAAGGCGGCTTTTTGGCGCAAGGCCTGCTGGGGCTGGGGTAAACCGAATCCGATGCCGGGTGCGTAGAAAGACTTTGGTATTGTTCGACATTGCGCGGTTGGCAAACACATTGGGAAAAATGTGCCGAAGATTGCGTCTGCCAAGGCCGTCTGAAAAACCATTCAGACGGCCTTTTCCCTATTCAAAACGATTGCCGTCTGTGATTGAATCCAACCGATTTGATTATGCGCGGCATACTGTTTATCTCCAAAAAATACGCTACAATAGCCTCTCTTTCCCAAGCATTTTATTCTAAGGAAACGCCATGCTCGATTTCTTCCGCCGTAAAAAACAGGAACACACCGCCCATGAAAAAGCGGCGCAACCCGAACGTTACGATCCCGGGCAAACCGTGACAAACACAATCAATGAACCGCCTCAATCGGTCGAAGACATGCTGTCCGTGCTGGGAAATGCATTTGCCAAGGAAGCGGCGGAGAAAGCGAAGACTGCGCCTCCTGCTGAAGATTTATCAGTTGAATCAATTGAAAATAAACAGGTTAGGCAAGAAAAAATTGTGCAATCAACGACAACGGAAACGCTTACCGAAAGCATTGCGCCAGAAGTGGAAGCCATTACCGCAACGCCGTCTGAAAACATTTCGTCTGAAAACATTTCGCCAGCCATCCAAGCAGTGGGCGGACCTTTGCCACAGGGCGAGCACACAGAAGAAATCATCTCAACCGACGATGGCAAAACGGTGATTGATTATGTGCAAATACCGGAAGACGCCAAGATCGCATCCGTCACGCCTGAGCCGGCGGAAGAAATCGCCAATAAAGACGAAGCGGTGTTTGAATCTGTTAAACTCGAACCTGTTAAAGAAAAAGCGTCTTTAGCTGAAGTACCGGCACAACAGAAAGCAGTGGAAGAATCGACGGTTAGAGCTTGGGATTCTGTGTTTTCCGAAGCAGAAAAAGCAGAAAATCAAGCAGCGGAAGCCGAGCCTGCAGAAACGGTAAGTGGGCAGGAAAGCATTGGGATATTAGCCGAAACAATCGAATCAATGCCGTCTGAAAACCTTGTTGAAAATGCCGCCGCCGCGACAGCAGCAGTTGCCGCACAGGCTTTGCAGGAAGCAGACAATACGCAAAACAAATCAAGCTGGGCTTCCCGCCTGAAACAAGGTTTGGCCAAGTCGCGTGACAAAATGGCCAAATCGCTGGCGGGCGTGTTCGGCGGCGGAAAAATCGACGAAGATTTGTATGAAGAGCTCGAAACCGTTCTGATTACCAGCGACATGGGCATGGAAGCCACCAATTACCTGATGAAAGACGTGCGCGACCGTGTGAGCTTGAAAGGATTGAAAGACAGTGGAGAATTGCGCGGCGCGTTGAAAGATGCTATTTACGATTTGATTAAGCCTTTGGCGCAGCCTTTGGTGTTGCCCGACAGCAAAGGGCCGTTTGTGATTATGCTGGCCGGCATCAACGGTGCCGGTAAAACCACTTCTATCGGCAAACTGGCGAAATATTTCCAATCGCAGGGCAAATCGGTGCTGTTGGCGGCGGGCGACACCTTCCGTGCGGCGGCGCGCGAGCAGTTGCAGGCATGGGGCGAGCGCAACAACGTGACCGTGATTTCGCAATCCACCGGCGACTCGGCGGCGGTATGTTTCGATGCAGTGCAGGCGGCCAAAGCGCGCGGCATTGATATTGTGTTGGCTGATACCGCCGGCCGCCTGCCGACACAGTTGCACCTGATGGAAGAAATTAAAAAAGTAAAACGCGTGCTGCAAAAAGCCATGCCCGAGGCACCGCATGAAATCATCGTGGTGTTGGATGCCAATATCGGCCAAAACGCTGTCAATCAAGTTAAAGCCTTCGACGAAGCCTTGGGTCTGACCGGCCTGATTGTCACCAAACTCGACGGCACGGCCAAAGGCGGCATTCTTGCCGCCTTGGCCGGCAACCACCCGATTCCCGTACGCTACATCGGCGTAGGCGAACGCATTGACGACTTGCGTCCGTTTGACGCGCGCGCATTTGTGGATGCTTTGCTGGATTAGGATTAAGTGTCATCCTTGTCGGAGGCCGTCTGAACAAGTTTCTGTGGAATTTGTTCGGGCGGTCTTTACTTTGTCTTAAAATGGAAATGTAAAACTATATATAAAAAATTATATATTGTTAAAATCTTTTATAATGCCGATTTATGAATATAACAATAATCTTGATCTAAGGATACACAGACATGGCTAAGAAGTTCCCGATTTTTCCCAAGGCGCCGGAGCGGATTTGCTGGGGTTGCGACAAATATTGTCGGGAGGATGATTTGCAGTGCGGCAACGGTTGCGAACGCATTCAACACCCGATTGAGCCGGACGGTCGAGATTGGTATAAAACCGGCGACTGGAGCAATCTTTTGAGCGACGAGCAGCAAATCAAGCTGGGTTTGAAAGAAGCGCCGAAAGTCACCAAGCCGCACATCAAGCTGCTGTTGAGAAATAAAACGGTTTAACGATTTGCAGGCCGTCTGAAATTTTTCAGACGGCCTTGCGGTTTTTTTGTTAAATTCAGATTAAACCGACAAAATGATGCCCGATAATAACGGTCTGAAGTTGGTTGCATTTTGCAAAGGTCCCGGCCTGTTATACTTTTTATTCAAAGCGGGCGTAAAATGTCCGCCTGTTTTCTTTTATCCATTATCCGTACACACCGCATGAATACCCAAACCGACGAATACCGCAAGGGCCTGTTGTACGCATTGGGCTGCTACCTGATTTGGGGCATGTTTCCGCTCTATTGGTATCCTGTTACCGGCACGGCCATCGGCGCCGATCAGATTTTGGCGCAACGCATTTGCTGGTCGGCGGTGTTCGCGCTGTGTATATTGGTCATCAAAGGGCAGGCCGTTACGCTTTGGCAGGCAGTGCGCAACCGTAAATTGCTACTGACCTTTGTCGGCTCGGCGTTTGCCATTTCGCTCAATTGGCTGGTTTATCTTTGGGCGATTACCAACAACCATATTCTCGACGCCAGCTTGGGCTATTTTATTTCGCCACTGGTGAATGTGTTGTTTGGTTTTCTGTTTTTCAAAGAAAAGCCCAACCGAACGCAACTTTTGGCGGTTGTGCTGGCGGTGGTCGGGATTTTGTGGCTGGTGGTGCCGGCCGGATACATTCCGTGGGTGTCTCTTTTGTTGGCCGGCAGCTTCGGCATTTACAGTCTGTTGCGCAAACGCGCGCCGTTGGATGCGTTAACCGGCATGACGTTGGAAACGCTGGTGCTGGTGCCGTTTGCGCTGGCGTATCTGTTTTGGGTGGCGCAACGGGGAGGTTTGGTGTTCGGCAGTTTGGCGCTGCTGCCTTTGGCAGTGTTGATCGGTTCGGGGGTAGTGACGGTGTTGCCACTGCTTTTATTTGCTGCAGGTGCCAAGCGCATTTCCATGAGCGATTTGGGCATGATTCAATATGTGTCGCCGAGCATGCAGTTTTTCTTGGGGCTGATTTTGTTCGGTGAGGCATTCAGCCTGCAAAGATTCACCGGCTATGCGTGGGTGTGGCTGGGAATTGCGGTTTATCTGTTCGGTGCGGTGTTGGCGAAAAAGAAAGCCCGTGTCATCTGAGAAATTTGTAGACTTAATTAAAGGCCGTCTGAAAGATGTTTGATTTTTCAGACGGCCTTTTCATTTGTTTTATTGTTTTATTTTTCTTTGAGGCGCATCAAAATTGTTGGAAATAATTATATTCTAACACAATAGTTTAATATTCAAATATTTTTGGCATAAATTCAAATCTCAAATAAATATCTGATATTTTTTATCAAAAAGTAAGAGGCTGGTTCTTTTTTCCGGTTTGGCGGGCGGTTACTCTGATTAGAAAACGACTGATATCGGGAGTAGAATGATTCCGCAGTTTTCTGCAACCCCCAGGTTGCTTTGCATCATAAATGATGGCGATTATGTGAACGGTTTTTCAATTATGATGCATGCTATTATTGTATTAACTATATGATTTTAGGAATGATATCATGAAACAACTCAAAGTCGCGGCCAGTCAGCCAACCCTTGCCGGCTTTATCAGCGAATATGAAATTGTCGATGTCCGTGCTACAGATTTCACCAATATCGCTGCTGCCGTTTCTTCTGTGGAAGATGCAGAATTTACATTGGCAAGAATAGAAGAAACCGGTTTTGACGTCCCCTTTTTTATTGCGTTGCAACCAAATGAAATGCTGCCTGAAGATATTTTGCCCAAGCTCAGCGGCGTTATCCAATTAGGCTACGGCAACCGCCATTATTACGGCAAGCAGATTGATGCCGTTGCCGACAATTATGCGGAAAATCTTGCGCCTCCTTTCTTCAAAGCGCTTAAAAACTATACCAAACGCGGTTATTCCGCATTTGATTGTCCCGGCCACCAGGGCGGTCAGTTTTTTGCACAACATCCTGCCGGCCGCGAATTTTTCCATTTCTTCGGCGAAAACGTATTCCGTGCCGATTTGTGCAATGCCGATGTCCGCTTGGGTGATTTGCTGATTCACGAAGGTCCGGCCTGCACGGCGCAGCAGCACGCTGCCCAAGTGTTTAATGCCGATAAAACTTATTTTGTATTAAACGGTACATCTTCTTCCAATAAAGTGGTTACCAGTGCCTTATTGGCAAAAGATGATTTGGTATTGTTTGACCGCAATAACCATAAATCCATCCATATGGGTGCTTTGGTGATGAACGGGGCTTTGCCTGTTTATCTGCAAACTGCCCGTAATCCGTACGGTTTTATCGGCGGGATTGATGAGGCCTGTTTTGATGAGCGGTACATCCGCGAAGAAATCCGCAAAGTCGCCCCCGAACGCGCCGATTTGCCGCGGCCGTTCCGTTTGGCTGTGATTCAACTCGGTACGTATGATGGTACGATTTATAACGCCAGACAGGTTGTCGATAAAATCGGCCATTTGTGTGATTACATTTTGTTTGATTCTGCATGGGTCGGTTATGAGCAGTTTATTCCGATGATGCGCGATTGTTCGCCGCTGCTGCTGGAATTAAACGAAAACGACCCCGGTATTATCGTGACGCAATCGGTACACAAACAACAATCCGGTTTTTCGCAAACTTCGCAAATCCACAAAAAAGACAAACACATCAAAGGCCAGAAACGTTATTGCAACCACAAACGTTTCAATAATGCGTTTATGCTGCAGGCCTCAACCAGCCCGTTCTATCCGATGTTTGCATCTTTGGATGTGAATGCCAAAATGCACGAAGGAGAAGCAGGTTTGCGCTTGTGGCGCAAATGCGTTACGGTCGGCGTGGAAGCACGTAAATTATTGTTGAAACATTGTTCTATGATTAAGCCGTTTATTCCGGATATGGTGGACGGTAAATTATGGCAGGACGCTCCAACCGAACAAATTATTGAAGATTTGCATTACTTTAAGTTTGAACCGAATGCGAAATGGCATTCTTTCCCCAATTATGCAAAAGACCAATATTTTGTGGATCCGTGCAAATTATTGCTGACCACGCCCGGCATTAATGTGGAAACAGGCGAGTATGAAGATTTCGGTGTGCCTGCCACGATTTTGGCCAATTTCCTGCGCGATAACGGCATTGTGCCTGAAAAATGCGATTTGAACTCCATTCTGTTCCTGCTGACACCTGCTGAAAATTTAACCAAAATGCAGCATTTGGTGGCGTTGGTTGCACGGTTTGAAGAGCACATCAGAAATGACAGTTTGATGAAAGAGGTGGTGCCTACTGTTTACAGCAAAAATGAAACTTATTATAAAGGTTATACTATCCGCCGCCTGTGTCAGGAAATGCATGATTTCTACAAACGCAACAATATGAAAGAGTTGCAGCGTCAGATGTTCCGTCATGACGGCTGGCCCAAACAAGCCATGTCGGCATACGATGCGCAGCAATGTCTGATTCGTAACGAAGTGAAATTGGTGCGTTTGAGCGAAATTGCCGGGCAGATTGCTGCAGAAGGCGCGTTGCCTTATCCGCCCGGCGTATTGTGTGTGGTACCCGGTGAGGTTTGGGGCGGTGCCGTACAAAAATATTTCCTGGCCTTGGAAGAAGGAATCAACTGTCTGCCCGGATTCGAGCCGGAAATTCAGGGGGTCTACTTGAAAGAAGAAGCAGACGGCAGCCGCCGCGCTTATGGCCATGTGATTGACAAACAACAATAACCTTATTCAGGCCGTCTGAAAAGGCGATTGCTTTCAGACGGCCTGAAAGAAGAAAGCGAGTATTATCATGTCATCAGATAAAAGTAAGATGAGTGTGGTGCAGTTAACCATTCTCACAGTCGTAAATATGATGGGTTCGGGCATCATTATGCTGCCATCCAAGCTGGCCAAAGTCGGCACGATTTCCATTTTGTCTTGGTTGGTAACGGCGGCCGGATCCATGTGTCTGGCGTATGCGTTTGCCAAATGTGGCCGCTTCAGTACCAAATCCGGCGGTATGGGCGGTTATGCCGAATATTCGTTTGGTAAAAGCGGTAATTTTATGGCGAACTATACTTACGCCGTATCCTTGCTGATTGCCAACGTTGCCATTGCAATTTCTGCAGTCGGGTATGTAGCTGCTTTGGCCAGTTGGACATTGTCGCCGTTTCAAGCAGCCTTAGGTGCGATTATTTTAGTGTGGCTGACCATGGCGGCCAACTTCGGCGGTGCCGGTATTACGGGTAAAATCAGTGGTTTTACCGTATGGGGTGCGATTATTCCCGTGATTGGTGTTTCCCTTATCGGGTGGTTTTGGTTCAGTCCGGGCATGTATGCCGAATCATGGAACCCGCATAATATGCAATTATTTGATGCGATTCCTTCTTCAATTGCCATTACCTTATGGGCATTTCTAGGCTTGGAATCCGCGTGTGCCAACTCGGAAGCAGTTGACAACCCTGAAAAAAATGTGCCGATTGCCGTGTTGTGGGGCACTTTGCTGACTGCTGTGATTTACATTATTTCCACCAATGTTGTGGCGGGGATTGTGCCTAATGCGGATTTGGCAGCGAGCGATGCGCCCTTTGGCTTGGTATTTGCCGCCATGTTTAATGATACCATCGGCCAAGTAGTGATGGCATTACTCATCGTGTCCTGCGTCGGTTCGCTGCTCGGATGGCAGTTTACCATTGCCCAAGTGTTCAAAACGAGTGCGGATGAAGGCTATTTTGTACCACAATTCGGCAAAGTAACCGCCACCAACACCCCTGTTTTGGGCATGTGCATCATTGCTTCAGTGCAAACGGTTTTGGCATTAATGACTATGGATGAAGGTTTGAGCAAACAATTTGATATTTTGGTCAATCTGGCGGTTGTCACCAATCTTATTCCGTATATTTTGTCGATGTCTGCGATTATCGTGCTACAAAAAGCAAGCAATGTGCCGCATAAAGAAATGGTGTTTACCAGCATCATCGCCTTTATCGGCAATCTGTACAGCTTTTATGCTTTGTACGGGTCCGGGCAGGAAGCCATGTATTGGGGCAGCATGGCGGTATTTGCAGGCTGGGTGTTGTACGGCAAAGTTGTCTCCACCAAATATGATTTGAAACAGCCTTTTTAAACCGTGCCGGTTTTCAGGCAGTCTGAGATACAGCAAGTGACAACGTCTTTTACACATCTGTTTTCTGCATGAACGGGAAAGTATAAACAATCGATATTTTCCTATGCAACAAGTACTTTGAACAAAAAATCGGAAAACGTTACCGATTTGGTCTATTGGACATTTGGGATGATTTTTCATCCCAAATGTCCAATAGACCGAAAATATCAGAGTGATTCAAAACGCCGGACAGACATGCCTGACCGACAAAGGCTGTCTGAAAATTTTCAGACAGCAGCCGATTCGCATTTGAAGTGCAACTTTCATGAACAAAAAAGACAGTATGCGGTAGGTAGTATACTGTCTTCCCTGACAAGAAAGATTGCAATGAGCTACACACCTGACCCAAGACGAATGATACCGCATCCGGCACCATCTCAACCAGCAAAGCCCCGCAGAAATTGCCAGAGTTCAACCGCAGCAAAAACAGCATTATTCGGGAAATCAAACAACACCAAGGCAAAAACAGCGTATACAAAGCAGGTGAAGCACAAAACCGTTACACCGCCAAAAGCAGCAAAAGCGAAAGCCTTACAGAATACATCAATATCCTGTTCGTCCTGAAACTCAGCTCCGAGCAGATTTTCGGATATCTGAAAAAGCATCACCGCATCAAAACGGCACCACAACATCATCTACCACTATATACACAAAGATGCAGCCTGAGGCGGTACACTTCGGCAACTCCTGCGCCTTTGCAGCAAACCTTACCGTAAAGCGTATGGCAGCAAAAACGGGCGCGTGGCCAAAATGCCCGACCGGGTCGGTATCGAGCACCGTCCGACCATTGTTGTCCAACGCATCCGCATTGGAGACCGGGAAGCAGATACTTTTGATCACAAGAGTGCGCTTAACCTTGGTTGAGCGCAAAACGAAATACGTCATCATTAAGAAGATGGACAATTTCAAAGTAGAAGATACACAAAAAGTGATGACTCAGGCATTGTGCAAGTACCGTGACGGGGTATTGTCCATTACTATGGATAACGGCAAAGAATTTTACCGGCACAAGAAAGTAGCCAAGGTGCGCCTAATGCCCAAACCGATTTCTGCCGTCTCTATCATTTATGGGAAAAAGGTTGTCATGAAAACACCAACGGGCTCATCCGCCAATATTCCCCGAAAAAGCCCGATTTCAGATTGCCCGGCAACCGGCAAATCAAAGTGGTTCAAGATGCTTTGAATCACAGACTTAAGAAAAACACTTGGTTATGAAACACCAAGTGTTTTTTTATTTTCGGGAAAGTTAACCTCTTACTTCCAAGTATTGCTTTTCAAATGCGGATCTAAGGCTGTCTTAAATAGCTCGTGTAGGATTGGCTCAAGAGCTATTTTTCAGACGGTATGGAACGCAATCAATGATAGGCAGGCTGTCTGCTTCGGCCCCATCTTAAGATTTCAGCCAACATTATTTCGCCAAATGTTTCAAATGACCGTAACCTTGTGCGTCCATTTGAGCCAAGGGAATAAATTTCAAACTGGCACCGTTGATGCAATAGCGCAGACCACCTTTATCGGGTGGACCGTCAGTGAAAACATGGCCAAGATGGGAGCCGGCAGCACGGCTGCGTACTTCGGTACGGCGCATATTGTAACTAAAGTCTTCATGTGAGGTCACAGAGGCAGCTTCAATCGGGCGGGTAAAACTCGGCCAGCCGCAGCCGGAATCATATTTGTCGGCAGAGCTGAACAAAGGTTCTCCACTGACAATGTCGACGTAAATACCGGGTTCGAACATGTGGTCGTATTCGTGGCTGAACGCGTATTCGGTTCCTGCCTGCTGGGTAACACGGTATTGTTCGGGGGTGAGGGTTCGTTTCAATTCGGCTTCACTCGGTTTGCGGTAGTTGGCCGCATCAAATTTTTTGCTTGCGGGTACCGGGCTGTCTGCAAGCGGTTCGTCAGCTTTACGGATGTCAATGTGGCAATAGCCGTTAGGATTTTTGATGAGGTAATCCTGATGATATTCTTCAGCTTCGTAAAAATGTTGCAACGGCTTATTTTCCACCACTAAGGGAGCGTTGTATTTTTTCTGTTCACGCTTCAGCGCCGCTGCAATGATATCAGCTTCGGCAGGATCAGTATAGTAGACACCGGTACGATATTGCGTACCGCGGTCATTGCCTTGTTTGTTGAGGCTGGTGGGGTCGATAACGCGGAAGTAGTATTGCAGGATTTGATCCAAGCTTAGTGCATCGGCATCATAGGTTACACGTACGGTCTCGGCATGACCGGTATTACGGTGGACAACGTCTTCATAGCTGGGGTTTTCGGTACGGCCGTTGGCATAACCTGATACTGCATCTACTACACCTTTGATACGTTGGAAATAGGCTTCCAAACCCCAGAAGCAACCGCCGGCAAGATGGATGGTTTTCAAATTCATGGCTTTTACCGCCTGATTGGTAGGTTTGTTGAATACGGTTTTCAGACGGCCTATATCTGCCTGAGGGTCTTGAATCAATGCTTTAGCCTGCGCTTCATTGATACTGCCTTTTACAATACGGGCAAGCTTGCCGTGTTTGTCAAGTACTGCCCAAGAGGGATATACACTGATATTCAGGCTTTTAGCCAAGCTGCCGCCAGGATCTACTGCCAGCGGCAGCTTGGGATAATCTAATCCCTGATACCATTTTTGAAATTCGCCATTGGGTTTTTCACTCAAAAAACCAGGGGAGGCGACGGTAATCAGGTTGGCCGTCTGAAAATCTTTACTTTGCGCCCATTGTTCAGTTTTGTCTAACTCTGACAGACACAGCGGACACCAGCTTGCCCAAAATTTAACCAATGTCGGTCTGTCTTTTTTCAGACGGCCTATCGGTTTGCCTTGTGCATCTTGAAATTTTTCGATTTGCCGGACTATGCTCTCGGCATGGGCTTGAGTGGGCCGCCAAAATAAAAATACGGCAGCAGCTGCCAAGAGAAATAATGGCAATAGCCAAAAGTGATTAGTTTTTGCTTTCATGGGTATACCCTGCGTATGATAAAGACATATGAATATTCTACATAACTTTTTTACAATGATTTCACAGTAAATTGTTAAATTTACTTAAAACTGCCAAAGACTTTCTCCGGTTATAAACAATAAAATATATATATAGGCCTTAGGAAGGAAATTCATTCTAACGGACTATTTCGTAGCATGTCCGGCAAACACTTATTACAAATTATCTTGGCAGTAATTCAAGCGAAATCCTGTTTCCTTCAATTGTAAAGAAAATATATGCTTAGAGACGCCGTTAAATTTTACCAATCGGTTTTTTGAATAATCC
>NZ_PXYY01000001.1 GCF_003013245.1 Neisseria iguanae | reverse complement strand
AGTTTCGGAAGCTGGCCAAAACCCAAGGCGCATTCCCCAATGAAACCGGCCTGCTGAAGCTTTTATATGGCGGTATCGGTAAGGCTTCGGGGAAAAATGGACGATGCCGATTGCAAACCGGGGGCAGACGCTCCCGCAGTTGGCGGTTTGTTTTGACGACCGGCCGGACGGCATTATCCGGTTGCAGAATTTAAGCTGACACAGGATTTTGAACGACCTCAATCGGCAATACTTGCCTGAATCTTATAAATCCTCTTCGAACCTATCTGTCTGCGTGATATTTCCTAGCGTTACTTACAAGATCAAAAAAACAGTCCCCAAACCACCCATAAAGCGGCAATACTTGATATTTGCCTTGTGATATCCACCATCCGTCAGAGAATGAGGGGCTCCTGATACCTGATTAAGCGTAATGCCTGCCGGAGCGTTGCCTTTCAAACAGATATTGATAATCCAAGTAAGTTTACCAAGAATATTTCACCCCCAGCCAGAACTGACGGCCTATTTTATAAGATACATCACGCTTTTTTTCCTGCCATGTTGGCGTATAAACTTTTTTGCCGACAATTTTGCGGTTAAATACATTCAACACATCCAAATTCACTTCCAGCTTTTTTGTTTGCGCCAGTGGTTTTGCCCATGAGAAATGCCAGTCTGCAATCAATGCCGGATTATATTTGATTTGGTCGAACTTAGCCAGATTGCCGACATAGCCTTGGCAAAGCCGTGTGAGTTCGGAGGTGCAGCGGATATTCTCCTGCGTGTATTCTAGCGTCCCGGGCGAATAGCGCCAACGTTGTGTCCAGGTAAGGTACCATTTGGGCACAGTCAGCTCTGTTTCGATAAAAGCATTCCATGGTTGGTTGAAATCCATTGCAGGCAGCTCGTCAGGAGCTTTCAGCTTGCCATCAACCAACACTTTCTTTACGTTCCATTCCCCCCAGTCGTAACGTTGAAACGTACCGGTTTGATTAGAACGACGTTTGTTATAATCAGCACCCAGCCGCCAGCTCAATAATGCAGGACCTAGATTCCACGGGCGGTTCAGAGCTGCTGAAAAACTGAACGTATCGTTGTCGGAACGGCCCGTATTGGCTAGAACACGGTAGGTGTGACCGCTTTCATCCGTTTTTTCTGTAGTTAGAAACTGGTTTCGGCTGTTGCGGCGTACCCATTTCAATTGCCATTCACTGTTGCCGATATGCTGTCGGATACCCAAATTCCATTCATTGCTATACGGTGTTTTCAAATTACTGCCGTCGTAACGCGGTTCTTTCAGCTCGCGCGATGTCCACGGGTCGTCTATCTCGAAACGGTCAAAATTACGTTGGAATACATAGGCACTGCGTAATTTATAAGTCAGCATTTCACTGCCGTAATAACGGTTGGCTCCGCCGAATACATACAATTTAATCGGTTTCAGCGGTAAGCGGTAATCAAATACGAATCGCGGCGCGATGTCGGTATTTTTTAAAAAATTGTTGTAATCCAAGCGGATGCCTGGTTTTAAGCGCAGATTGCCTTTTTCAATATCATCTTCAAGATAAAAGGCAAGATTATGTGTACCCACTTTGATGTTGGCCGGGTAATTGTAAGCATAACTGGTAAAAAATTGTTCACCCGGAATACATTCAGTACAGTCTTTTCGATAAGTTTTCCGAGCGCCTCCGTAAATAATGGTGGTTTTTTTACGCTCAAATCCTTTGTCGGCATACTCTACTTCCCAACCTGTATTAAAACGGTGTTTCCAGCCACTCCAACCCGCTTCGTTAAACTCGAAATGTTGCTGCAGGTTAATGTGCTTGCCAAACGAACGGCTGGTACCAATACCACCCACGGCAGCCTCATCGACTTCGGGATGGGTAGTCCAATTTATCGACGGCGTATCGTCGTTATACCGATATAAATCATCCTGATCATAGGCGCTTTTTTCTTCCGTACTGCGATAGCTTAATTTAGTCTGCATTCTGCCGAAACCGATATAGCGCTCCCAATCCAAATCAAAGCGCCAACCGCCCCCGCTGTTGGTAAAGCGACCGTCTTTATAGTTGGCCGGATAGTAAGTCGCATCATGTGGAGAATAGATTACCGTTGCCGACAGATTGTTATCATCATTGATGCGGTGCTTTCCTCGTAACAGAAACGTATCAGCCAACCGCCTTTGCTTGGTTGACTGTTTCAAATGTTGATGGAAAAAAGGAATCGAAGAATGCTGGCGGCTATAAGAAAACAACACTGCCGAATCTTCGCCGACAGGTTGGTTAACTGCGAGATTGGATTCATACTTGGTAAATTTCGGCTGAGTATCAGAAGATTGGGCTTCTCGGTATTCGTCAATATATAGCGGGTCGATATAATAACGAGTCCAAGTATGGCGGGTGGTACGGAAAGATAAGCTGCCAAATGGCTTGTCTACATTTGGGTTGATTAAGTCAACATCTACCACCCCGCCGGTAAAACGGCCATATCGTGCAGAAATATTACTGTCTCTAACCTTAATATTCCCCACTAAAGAAGGGCTTATCCAAAACGCTTGCGGATGGCCTGCAGGCAACGCACCTACTGTATGCGAATTTACCGTATCTGCATCCAACTGTGTATTGGAGCCATTATGTGCAGGGTTGAAATTGCTGTCGTTACTCACACCGTCAATCGAAAAACGGTTGTTGTAAAACTTCTCACCATGAAACGAAATATTCGGCGGTGCAATTTCCCCTGCGCTGTCCGCCGTGCCTTCTGTATTCGAAAACTGCACGCCTGGGCTGGTACGCAATAAATCATTGACGGTACCGTTGCCCTTAGGTATCGCGGCGATCCTATCTTGATTCCAGACATTTCCTTCCGACCGAGCTGTGTATGGTTCTCCTTTTACCACTACCGTATTAAGCTCTACGATATTATTTTGCACCTTGTCTGCCCAAACAGCTTGCGACAAAAAAACCAAAGAGACTCCTAAAGCGATTTTAGTTTTTTCCATTGTTCAAAATTCTCATAATAAATGTTATAACGTAACAATTATAAGTAAATTTTCGTACAAAAGAAAGATAATATGTGAAAAGGCGCTTTTAAGGTTATTCTAACTACAATAGAAGGAGCTGTCTTAGATAACCAGGAATTCAAATTAAGTCAGAATTATCCCCATGCGTAAAAGTCGTCTAAACCGGTACAAACAAAATAAACTCATTGAACTGTTTGTTGCAGGAGTTACCGCCCAACCAGCATCCGGGTTAATTGGCGTAAATAAAAATACCGCCTCCTATGTTCTTCACCGTTTACGATTAATTATTTATCAAAACGGCCTGGAAATGTTTGATAGGGAAGTTGAAGTTGATGAAAGTGATTTCAGCGGGAAACGTCAAGGCAAACACGGTCGCTGTGCGGCCGGTAAAGTCACTGTATTCGGGCTTTTGAAGCGAAACTACTGTTACTGAACCCAATACGCAAACAACTGCATTGCTGCCAATTTTCCGTGAACAGGTTACACCTGACAGCATTGTTTATAGCGGTTGTTATCGCCGTTATGACGTACCAGACCTGAGTGAATGTTCACATTTGCGCATAAATCACAGCACACATTTTGCCGGGCGACAAAACCACATTAACACAATTGAACACTTTTGGAATCAGGCAAAACGCCATTGACGCAAGTTTAACGGTATTGCCAAAGCACATTTTGAGCTGTATTTGAAGGAATGTGAACCACATTTTGACAATAGTGAAATACAAGTTCAGATTTCCATTTTAAAACAATTAGTAAAGCAGGACTTATTCTAATCATCTAGGACAGTTCCTAAGGTTTCATTTGGAAACATGGTTTTCAGACAGCCTGTACAAACCGATAGCGACATCAATAAGCCGTCTGAAAAAACGGCTTGATTCAAGTTAACAAGAATCAAGCCGTTTGCCTCAATGTTAATTATTCAGCCGTCGGTACGTCCAACAGCACTTTCATTGACAAGCGCACGCGACCACGGTCATCTACTTCCAAGGCCTTCACTTTGACGGTTTGGCCGACTTGCAGGTAATCGCTCACGTTTTTCACACGCTCATGGGCGATTTGACTGATATGTACCAGGCCGTCTTTACCCGGCATCACAGACACAATCGCGCCGACGTTGTTGTCCAAGATTTTCACCACAGTACCTTCATACACTTTACCCACTTCCACTTCGGCAGTAATCTGTTCGATACGGGCTTTGGCGTTATCGCCGGCTTCCTGCGTGGTCGCGGCGATGGTAATGGTACCGTCTTCGGCTATGTTAATTTCGGTGCCGGTTTCTGCAGTCAACGCACGGATGGTTTCGCCACCTTTGCCGATCACGTCACGGATTTTGTCTTGGTTGATTTTCATTGTAAACAGACGCGGGGCATGTGCCGACAATTCTTGCGGACCAGCCACAGCTTCCTGCATTTGCGCCAAAATGTGCAAACGGGCTTCTTTGGCTTGTGCCAGCGCGATTTGCATGATTTCTTTGGTGATGCCTTGGATTTTAATGTCCATTTGCAGCGCGGTGATGCCTTCGGTGGTACCGGCTACTTTAAAGTCCATATCGCCCAAGTGGTCTTCATCACCCAAGATGTCGGTCAATACGGCGAATTTGTTGTTGTCCAAAATCAAGCCCATGGCGATACCGGCAACGTGTGCTTTCAACGGCACACCGGCAGACAACAGGCTCAAGCAGCCACCGCATACGGAAGCCATGGAAGAAGAACCGTTTGATTCAGTGATTTCAGAAACCACGCGCATGGTATAGCTGAAATCTTCCGGTGCCGGCAATACTGCCAACAGCGCGCGCTTGGCCAACCGGCCGTGACCGATTTCGCGGCGTCTCGGCGCACCGACGCGGCCGACTTCGCCGGTAGAATACGGTGGGAAGTTGTAGTGTAGCATGAAGCGGTCGGTATATTCGCCACTCAAGGCGTCAATAATTTGTTCGTCGCGCGAGGTACCTAAAGTAGCCACTGCCAAGGCTTGGGTTTCACCTCGCGTGAACAGTGCCGAACCATGCGTGCGCGGTAAAACGTCGGTTTGGATGTTCAGCGGACGTACGGTGCGGGTGTCGCGGCCGTCGATACGCGGTTGGCCGTCCAAAATCTGGCTGCGCACGACATCGGCTTCCAAATGTTTGAAAATACCTTTGATTTCGTTGGCAGACAAGGTATCTGTTTCTTCGGTAATCAAGGCTTCTTTTACAGATGCCCATGCTTCGTCCAATTTGGCCGAACGTGCTTGTTTCGAGCGGATTTTGAAGGCTTCGCCAATCGCATTACCGGCAATTTCGCGCACTTTGGCCACCAATTCTTTATTGGTTTCCGGTGCTTTCCAATCCCATACTTCAGGGTTTACTGCATCGGCAAATTCATTGATGGCTTTAATCGCCGCCTGCATTTGGTCGTGACCGTAAACCACTGCGCCCAACATCACGTCTTCAGACAGGATATCGGCTTCGGATTCCACCATCAAAACGGCTTTTTCAGTACCGGCAACCACCAAATCCATTTGAGATTCAGCTAATTGCGCTTTGGTCGGGTTCAATACGTACCCACCGTTGACATAGCCCACGCGGGCTGCGCCAACCGGACCGGCAAACGGGACGCCGCTCAATACCAATGCGGCAGATGCACCCAGCATAGCCGGAATGTCAGAGTCAATCTCAGGATCAACCGACACCACCATCGCCACGATTTGGATGTCGTGGTAGAAGCCTTCAGGAAACAGCGGACGAATCGGACGGTCGATCAGACGGCTGGTTAGGATTTCTTTTTCGCTTTGTTTGCCTTCGCGTTTGAAAAAACCGCCCGGGATTTTACCGGCAGCATATGTACGTTCCAAATAATCTACGGTCAACGGGAAAAAGTCTTGACCTTCTTTCACGTCTTTGTTGGTGGTAACGGCAACCAATACTACGGTATCACCCATAGATACTTTAACGGCCGCAGCGGCTTGGCGTGCAATTTCGCCGGTTTCTAAAGTAACGGTTTGATCGCCGTATTGGAAGGTTTTTACGTGTTTGTCGAACATGTTTGTCCTTTCGCTGTTGCCGCACCGCTAAAACACTAATGATGCACACTGAAGCGTTAATGTGCATGGTTAGGGTTTCAGGCTGATGCGGCGGGTTTGTGATTAATATTCAGGCGGCCTTTTTGAAACCGCCCAAACAATGATTATAACGGCAAACAGCCGCTAAATCCATATAATAGTGAAACCACTAAAACTGGTACAGTGTCGACGCGCCTTGGCACTAAGAATGATTTTGTAAACCACTGAAACGGTAACAGAATCAATTCCGTACTGTTTATCAATCATTTATTGATTCCGCTATAGTGTTTTTATACAAACGGCAAAAAGGCCGTCTGGAAGCAGATTTGCTTTCAGACGGCCCAATCAATATTCAGCGCGTCAATAAACTCAACGCTTCTTGATATTTTTCAACGGTTTTCTCAATCACTTCCGTCGGCATTTTTGGTGCCGGCGCTTGTTTGTTCCAACCGCTTTGTTCCAACCAGTCGCGCACAAACTGTTTATCGAATGAAGGCGGATTGGTGCCGACTTCGTATTGGTCGGCTGGCCAGAATCGGCTTGAATCGGGCGTGAGCACTTCGTCCATTAAAGTCAATATGCCATTTTCATCCAAACCGAATTCAAATTTGGTATCGCAAATGATGATACCTCGTGATTTGGCGTATTCGGCCGCTTCGACATAAAGCTGAATGGCTTTTTCGCGCACTTCGGCCGCCAATTCTTTACCGATAATTTGTCCGCATTGTTCAAAGCTGGTGTTTTCATCGTGGCCGCCTACCTCGGCTTTGGTCGATGGCGTAAAAATAACTTCCGGCAACTGCTGCGCTTCCTGCATACCTTCAGGCAATCGAATATCGCAAACGGTACCTGTTTTTTGGTAATCTTTCCAACCGCTGCCTGCCAAATAGCCACGCACAATGGCCTCTACTTTAACCGGCGCGAGTTTTTTCGCCACTATGGTGCGTTTTTCCAATACTTCAGCCTCGTTCCCCGGCAAAACATCGTAAACGGTATCACCAGTGAGATGATTGGGCATGATATGTGCCAGCTTTTGGAACCAAAAATTGGAAATCTGCGTCAGGATTTCACCTTTGGTCGGAATCAGGTCGTCCAAAATCACGTCAAATGCCGACAAACGGTCTGAAGCGACCATCAGTATACGCTTGTCGTCGATTTCATATAAATCACGTACTTTACCCGAATAAATTTTTTTCAAACTGATTGCCGCCATATTTGGAGTCTTTCCAGTCAGGATACCAAAGGGGTTATTTTAGCCGAATTTCTTTATACAAGGCAGCCTTTATTTTATATGCAGGCTGCCCTAAACCTTTGCAAAACCGCTAAAACCCCTCTAAATCCAGCTTGAAAGAATTTAACGGAATTTTCCATAGTCTGCTTCTTCCACCAACAAGCCCAAATCACGATGGCTAAGCACATTGACAGTTCCCCTTTCATCAAACCCAACCAAGTACTTGATTGGCTGCCCGTAGAATTGCGCCACCAACACAAGACCCGTTACCTCTGCGGCCACCGAGACTGTCCTGCCTATCCGCTGCGGCCATGTTCAAAGCCAGTGTATCTGCCAAGAAGGTAGCTTTCAGACGGCATTATGCGCAAAGCACACAGGGGCAAACCTGTAACAGGAGAAGACAGGCAGCGAAACAAGCAACTGTCGGAAGTCAAACAAACCTTGGGGAGCTTTACACCGGAAATCCGGCTGCCTGAAAGACAGGAAATGCGCCTTGAAAAGAGGAAAATAAAAGTGGGAGCGGCACTAAAATAAAGGTAAAAGTGGTTAATCGCTAACCCAATTAACCGCTTTGGTTGGTGTGTTTATATTTTGAAAAGGCCTCTGTCCATCTGAAAATCACGCTAATAATTTTTCAGACGGCCTTTCAATTAATTAAAGGTAGCCAACTACACCATCATGACATCATTATCCAAGTCATCACGATAAATGGTATCGAGTTCACGCGGGTAAAATTCAGCCAACGCATGGCTGACCGCCTGCAAGCCGTTTTCCAAACCTTGGATGTATTTTTCCTTACGGAAATATTCACGAATCAAATCACAAATCTCCTGCCATTTTTCCTGTGGTACTTTCCGGCTGACCTCACGGTCGGCTACAATTTCAACCACATGATCAGCAAAAGAAATATACACCAACACGCCGCTATTGTGTTCGGTATCCCATACACCCAATTGGCCAAACCATTGCAGCGCACGGGTATGCGGATCGACATTGGACAATATCTCGCTATTGGCATAGCGAGATTCGACCACAAATCGGATTTGACCGGCATGTTTTTGCTCGGAAAAACTGATTTCACAGCTGAGGCGCTCCAAGTCGGCAGTAGGGAAAAATTTCTCCACACGCCAACGCGGATATTTCCAGTGTTGCCATAAACGTTTAAATCTGTTTTGTTCCATTACCAGCTCCCTGAAGCACCGCCACCACCAAAATTACCACCTCCGCCGCCGAAACCGCCGCTACCAAAGCCGCCTCCGCCGCTTCGCCAACTGCCGCGTGGCCCACTGCCGCCAAAGCCGCCACCGAAACCACCGCCACCTCCTCCGGAAATGAAAACACTAGAACCTAATAAGAAAGTGAACAAGGTTCCGCCGATGGCTGCAATGATGCCAATCCACAATACCCAACCGAACATAGCAGTTAAGCCGAACATCACTCCGCCGGTAATCAAGCTGCCTAAAATACGGCCGAAAATGGATTTTAAGAAACTACCGGCCACTAACGGCACAAGCAGTAACATTATCCACGCATCTTCACCGGCCGATTCCGCATATTCACTGGTTACTGCTTCCGGCAAACCTTCTCCGGCAATCAGCCTTTCGATTTGTCCGACAGCCTGGTAAATCGCGGCATTAGTTTGGCCTTGCTGTAAATACGGCCGCATCACATCATCTAAGATGCGCTTGGCGTAAACATCAGGAATCGCACCTTCCAAGCCGCGACCGACTGCCAAATGCGTTTTTCGCTCATCCCGCACCAATAGCAGCAATACGCCGTCATTGATGTCTTTGCGGCCCAACTGCCATGTTTCCATCACACGCAAAGCGTAATCGAACGGGCTTTCCGGAAAAATAGCCGGCACGGTCAACACCACAATCTGACTGCCTTTTTCTTTGCTGTATTGTGTCAAATGCGTATTCAGTTCGACACGCGCTTCCGCCTCATCATCTGCGCACTGTCCATTACCGGCGCTGTAAGTGGCGGAATGGCAGCCAATTCGGCAGCAAACAGTAATAAACTGCCCAGCAGCATGACCAGCGCAAGCCCTGTTTTGTGAATCGAAAACTGCATAGCTTTGCCTTTCCGGATTTTATGGTCAAACCATTAAAACATGATTTCAGACGGCCTGTCCGTCATGGACAGGCCGTCTGAAAAATTAACCCTTAAAACTGCACTTTAGGCGCATTGGAAATTGCACCTTCATTTTCGATGCTGAAGTTGGCGCGCGGCTGCATACCGAAAATTTTTGCGGTAATATTTTGTGGGAACTGACGCAAAGTGGTGTTATAAGTCTGCACCGCTCTAATGTAACTGTTGCGCGCGATGGAAATACGGTTTTCCGTGCCTTCCAATTGCGCCTGCAAATCACGGAAATTTTGGTCGGCTTTCAATTGCGGATAGTTTTCAGACACCACCAGCAAGCGCGATAACGCACCGCTCAATTCGCCCTGCGCTTGTTGGAATTGCTTCAATTTCTCGGGATTGGCCGCATCTTCCGCACTCAATTGCACGCTGCCGACTTTACTGCGCGCTTCGGTTACTTTGGTGAACACCTCTTCTTCATGGGTGGCGTAGCCTTTGACCGTATTCACCAAATTCGGAATCAAATCTGCGCGGCGTTGATATTGGTTTAACACTTCCGACCAAGCGGCATTAGCGGCTTCGTCTTCCGTCTGCATGGTGTTGTACCCGCAGCCGCCCAAACTGAACATAGACGTCATCACAGCCAAAACAGCCAACCATTTTTTAAACATTGCCCTCTCCCTCATCATAATAAATAATGTGTCAAAAAATTTTCCATTACGCATCATTTTTCAAAGCCGTCTGAAAACTTGTTCTTGTTTTAGAGTATAACCTAAAAAATATTTTTTGATTAAAAAATAAATAATAAAACAGGTTTCCGGATAATCAGCCAGGCAAATTTGCTTTATAATACGATTAATTACAATCCACTACTTTATTTTATTCCGATAGCAAGGAGAAACCCGTATGCGAATTTTACTGACCGGCTCAAAAGGCCAATTGGCCCATTGTCTGCGCGACTGTTTTCCTGAGCATTGGGAATTGATTGCCACAGATTCAACTTCTTTAAACATCACCGATGCCGAAGCCGTGAACAACATGGTACAAAATTTCCAACCCGATATCGTGGTCAATACCGCTGCCTATAACGCTGTCGACAAAGCCGAAACCGACGTGAACAATGCCTTTGCCGTGAATGCCCAAGCCGTTCACCATCTTGCCGCCGCTGCGCAAAAGATTCATGCCCGCTTTATCCATGTTTCCACCGATTATGTGTTTGACGGTACCAACAAAAGCCCTTATCGCACCACCGATGCCACCAATCCGCAAAACGTTTACGGCAAGAGCAAACTCGCAGGCGAACTCTTGGCTTTGGCCGCACATCCTGAAGCCGTCATCATCCGTACCTCATGGTTGTTTAGCGAATACGGCAATAATTTTGTCAAAACTATGATTCGCTTGGCCGGCGAACGCGATAGCTTATCCGTTGTCAACGACCAAATCGGCAATCCGACCTATGCCGGCGATTTAGCCGCCACTATTATCAGCCTCATTGTCGAACCGGAAATACATCGGGGCATTTACCATTACTGTGGCAATAAATCCGTCAGCTGGTATGAATTTGCCGATGCCATATTCCAAACGGCGGCAAAACACATTGATGGTTTCAAAATGCCCGAACTGAAAGGCATTCCAAGCAGCGGCCATCCGCTTCCTGCGTCCCGCCCGACTTACAGCGTAATGGACAATCATAAAATCGAACGTGATTTCAAAATCAAAGCTTCCGATTGGCAAAAAGCCTTGAACGAAATCATGAGCAAATTAAACTGAGCCACGTATAAAAAAGGCCGCCTGAAACACGAGTCCGATGCGTTTCAGGCGGCCTTTTTTATACGTTAAAATCTTCACCATGATGCGCCATGATAACCACTAACAGAAAAAGACAACAATTTTACATATTCGCTGTATTCAATTCTATAAAAAGCGCTTATCCTATACCAACATGACATCTCACAATAAAAATATAATCTGTACAAAGCAACAAAGTGAAAGGAAGTATCATTATGCAACATCGTCGACGCCAGTCAATTTTTCAGGCTGCCAAACGCGCCTCTTTTAGCAACAAACCGACGACTCCTGCTACCGCGCAAAGCCGTTAATTAAAATCAGGGTGTGCCATGCTGAGTCACACCTTTACCCTTTTCAAATGCCGTCTGAATCTTCAGACGGCATTTCCACATCATGACTACGCTTTAATATACGCACCAACTTGTCTTCATCTAAAAACCAATGGCAGATCTCTTGTTGATCATGCAGCAGTACCGGCACCCATTCATTGTATTTTTCTTCCAAAACCAGATCTTCATCAACATCAACCACGTCCAGTTCAAAACCGAATTCCTTCTGAAACGGCTGTAATTGGTCACGCATTTTCTGGCACAGACTGCAATATTCACGGAACATAAAAGTCAGTTTCATTATCTTCTCCTTCGTTAGTATGCCTTGGCGATGCTACACCAACACCAGTGAAATCAGGATAATCGGCAACAATGTGGCCTCAGCAATAAGGGATAGCCGACAGAACCGACCTCCGCCAAACCGTTTAACGCGGCCAATTCAGGATTCAAGCCGGCGTATAACCATAAAATATTCCGGCTTGAGCACATCGGTAACTGGTCGCGTCGCGTGGCAATGACATTAAACATCATCATCGGCATGCCGATTTTAATAACAAGCTGACCCAAATGTCGAACTGTTCACGACTGGAAACCTTCTGTCACAACGCACCGTAACCGATGGCAATCACCAAAAAAGCGGTGTAATAATGGTAAAAACGGCTGAGATAACGATTCGAAAAGGGGAATCAAAACGTTCCGAAGCAGGCAGACAGCTATTGTAAAACAGAATGCGCATATAAAGGCCGTCTGAAAAAAGATTTCTCTATCTTCTTTCAGACGGCCTTTATATTGCTCATTTATCCAGCAAACAAATTATGTTTTCTTTTTAAACACCGCATTCAAAATACAGCCCAAAATAAAACCGGCCACCGCAGGCACAACCCAGCCCAAACCGGTGTCGTATAACGGCAATACGTTGTTGACGGCTGCAGCTGTGTTATCACTGAAACCGAATGCTGCTTTATAGGCATCTAAAATACCGACAATCAAAGTAAAGAAAATCGTACAGATATAGACGATGCGTCCGCCACCGAACAAATTGTGCAAAAACGCCAGTAAAATAATCACCACTGTCAGCGGATACAGCAACATCAACACCGGAATCGAGAAGCTGATGATACCGGCCAAACCTTTGTTGGCAAAACCCATAGACACCAAGGTAAAAATAGCCACAAAAGTTTTGTAGGGAATGCCAGGACACAAGCGGTTGAAAAATTCTGCGTTGGCCACAATCAAGCCAATCGCAGTACTCAAACAAGCCAAGAAAACGATGACGCTCAGCAGGATATTGCCGCCGTTGCCAAAGTAATATTGCGCCGTTTTCGACAATACCGCCGCGCCGTTTTCCTGCACGCCCAAGCCGGCGACACTGGTCGCCCCCATATAGCCGATCATCAGGTAAACGAATGCCAAGCAAGTAGCGGCCACCACTCCGGAAACAGTCGTAGTGCGCAGCAATTCGGCACGGTCATCTACACCCATGGCGCGCACGGCATCAATCACAATGATGGCAAAAACCAACGATGCCAACGCATCCATGGTGCCGTAACCTTCCAAAATACCTTTGACGAACGGACGAACCGCAAAATCACCCTGCGGCGCGGTCAGCCCGCCCCCGCCCATCGGATTCATAACGGCGTAACCCATCAAAACAGTAATCGTCACTAACAACACAGGTGTCAGGACTTTACCAATACGGCTCACCAGTTTGCCCGGCGACAACGACAGCCAATAAGCGACGCCGAAAAAGAACAAGCTGAATAATGCCAGACCCAACGTTTTGCTTTCTTCGCTGATATACGGCACGATACCGACTTCAAACGATACCGTTGCCGTACGCGGCGTGGCAAACGAAGGGCCAATGGCCAAATACAAAGCCGAAGCAAATAAAATACCGTATAAAGGCGTCACACGTGATGCCAATACCTGCACATCGCGCGAATTGGAATAACCAATCGCAATCACCCCCAATAAAGGCAACCCTGCACCGGTCAGCAAAAAGCCGAGCATGGCGGAAAACCAATTTTCACCAGCCTGTTGTCCCAAAAAAGCAGGGAAAATCAAATTACCCGCGCCAAAAAACAAAGCAAACAGCATCAGACCCACGGCCCACAGTGATGCCTTTTGATTTCCTGAAGAATTCATGTGTAACACCTGTTTTTCTTATCTGTACAATAAAACATCATGCGCAATATCGGCTTGAACAAACCGCATACATGACCGATTTCATCTTTACTTTTCACAATAAAACCAAAGTCAGCTGCTTTAACAACGCCAACGGTTTCGCTACAAAAATGTAAAGCAGGTGTCAAGAATAGTCAAATTTCCAAAAACCAGCAACTTATTTTTAATGATTCCCAAATATTTTCTGTTACAACGGTAAACTTAAACCGCATCGAACGGCGTACTTTTTTACACTATCTTATCTCTCACCCGAAATTGAAAGGCCGTCTGAAAAACTTTTTGAAATCATCAGATTTAAAAAGCTTTTCAGACGGCCTTGATGCATTCTCCGACTCAGGCTTGAATGGTAATCCCCGCAGTTACTGTGGTTTGCGCGGATGTTCCGGCATTCAGGAATGAAGCGGCCAAATCGCTGCAACAGCCGCAACAAGTTGCCACACCCAATTGGTCTTGCAAATCACTCATGGTCACCGCACCTGCAGCAACAGATTCTTTGATGTCGTGGTCAGTAATGGCGTTACAAATGCATACAAACATGTGCGTGCTCCTGATTCCATCTCAATAATGAGATTTAGTTTTATTCTTAAACATAAATATAAATAAAAACAGTTTCTATTGCAATCGCTTAAAAGTACAAAACTATTGGAATTTTTTTATTGGATTTCAAATCTTAATAAAATTACTCAAATATATACAAACAACTGATTTACAAGTAAAAACCGTCTGCAAACATAATCTGTTTTCAGACGGCCTTATTAACGCTGCATCATTAAGCCAACACACCTAAAATCACACTCCCCGCTTTAAATACCGCCGTGGCATATTGGCCCGGGTGCAAATCAAGCTGCTCGGTACTTTGCACGGTAACCCCCGCATGGATATAGATATGATTGCCTAAATCCAAAGTGACAATCGAATTGACCGCACCTCGTTCGACGTGGGTGATGATGCCTTTAAGCTGGTTGCGGGCAGAAAGTTTGATGTTGTCCAAATCAGTGGCAATAATGATGTTGGTGGATTTAACCAAAGCAATCGCCGTAACGCCTACTTTCAAGCCCAATTCGGCGCAGCTTTCGCTGGTAATGGTGACGACCAATTCATGATTGCTCGGCAAAACCAATACTACTTGGCTGTGAATACCGCCAGTTTGAATGCTTTTTACTACACCGGCAAATTGATTGCGTGCGCTGGTTTTCATAATACCTCTCCAATGTTCAGACGGCCTTCTGATTTAAGGCCCTCTGAAACTCAGTTTCTCGGATGATGTTGCTCGACTATGCTTTTTAAGCGTTGGTTGGCAACGTGGGTGTAAATTTGAGTCGTGCTGATGTCGGCATGCCCTAATAAAGTTTGCACCACGCGCAAATCAGCGCCGTGATTAACCAGATGCGTGGCAAATGCATGACGCAGTCCGTGCGGGCTCAATGTAGTCATACCTGCTGCTTCGGCGTATTCTTTCACAATCATCCACGCCAGTTGGCGGGAAATGCCGACACGCTTTTGGCTGACGAACAATTCACCGCACATTTTTTCTTTCAGCAATAATGGGCGCGCTTCCTGCTGATAACGTTCAATCCAATACACTGCCTCACCACCCAACGGCACTAGACGCTGCTTACCGCCCTTACCAATGGTGCGAATCCAGCCTTTGTTCAAATCAATGTCGCCAACCTGCAATTTCACCGCTTCGGTCACGCGCAAGCCGGTAGCGTACATCACTTCCAATAATGCCTTGTCGCGCAAACCGTGCGGTGTGTCGGTATCAGGAGCACCCAGCAGCTTGTCGATTTGGTTTTCGGTAATCAGCTTCGGTAATTTTTGTGCCTGCTTGGGTGCCTTTAAAAATACGGTAGGATTGTCGCTTCGCTGCTCAGTTTCTTCCAGCCATGCATACAGCCTTTTACATGCCGACAATGCCCGTGCTTGCGAACTCGGTTTTTCAACCGCATCATACACCGCTTCTGCCAAATCTTCGCGCGCGACATTCAACCAATCAAGCTTTTTATGGCGTAAGCGTGCCGCGACTTTTTCCAAATCCAGACGGTAGCTTTGAAGTGTATTTTGGCTTAAGCGGTGGTTGAGCCAGAGATGTTCCAAAAGGTTTTCGATTAAGGTGTTCATTATTATCCAACTCATCTGAAAAATATAATGCTTTCGACGGCCTGTTATCTTTGGGATTTTTACAAAAAAAGAGTAAGGTTAGAACACCGTCTAAAATTGAGCGGTATTTTTTATAAAAAATTCAACCAGCCTTATTTTTTATCATCAATTTTTGCTGTGCCACTACTTTATTCATCATGCGAATAAATACCTCCTGTTCATCGTCCGTCAGCACCGACAAGGCGGTTTGGTTGATATTTTGGGCGATGACGGTGGCTTTTTCTTGCAAATCTTTAGCATGGTTGGTCAGTTTAATCAGGCGAATACGTGCGTCCGTTGGGTGGGGTATTCGCACAATCAAGCCGTCTCGCTCCATTCTGGCAAGCGTATTGGCAATGGTCGCTTGCTTTAAATCGGCAATTTCCACGAGTTCATTTTGGCTCAGTCCGTCTTGTTCCCACAGGGTCAGCAAAATGGGGAATTGGGCAGGCGACACGCCTAAAGGGTTAAGCCCTTCATTTAACAAAATGGCGAATTGGCGGGCGATGTGGTTCATCAAATAGCCTGCAGACGTTGTTTTTTGCATAAAAATTTACTTGTAAAACAATTAATTAAAGAATTTCACCAGTAAAATATAAATAGCTTGCTATATAAATATATAGTATGTTAATTATTTTATGTTTAATAGTTGGCTATTCTTTTGGAGAAAGTTATGAAAACTCAAACTGCTTACGGTCTTGTCGCACGTTATCTGCATTGGGGCATGGCGTTGTGTTACGGATCAATGTTTGCAACTGCAATCGCTTGGAATATGAATGACACCCTGAAATTTTTGATGAATCCGCACCGTGCCATTGGCATTCTGCTGCTGATTTTAACAGTGTTTCGGTTGATTTGGGCAATCACGCACGCCAAATAGTCACCGGCCAATAGCTTTACGGTAAAATTGGGACATAGGGCTTTGTATGTATTGATGTTGGCGGTGCCTGTGGTGGGCGTGGTTCGCCAGGTGGGGATTACCAAGCACAATCAAGCCTTAATTGATGCGGGTAACGCTTGGCATGGCATATTTGCGTGGGTGCTTTTGGTGTTGGTGGCCGGTCATATTGGTATGGTGGCTGTTCATCATGTCAAGGGCGACAAGATTTTAAAACGTATGATTTAACCCTTTTAAATTATGACGCGCTAACCGTTTCCAACACTTCCTGCGCATGGCCGGTTACTTTCACCTTGCGCCATTCGTGTGCGATTTCACCCTGCCCGCTCAATACAAATGTGCTGCGCTCTATGCCCAAGGATTCTTTGCCGTAGAGCTTTTTCAGCTTGATAACATCAAACATTTTGCACACGGTTTCTTCTTTGTCGCTCAGCAATTCAAACTGAAAACCTTGTTTAGCGCAGAAATTTTGATGCGCTTTCACACCATCACGCGAAATGCCGACCACGGTGTAGCCTAATGCTTTAAATTGATCTAATCGGGCATTAAAATCCAAACCTTCGGTTGTGCAGCCGGGTGTGCTGTCTTTCGGGTAAAAATACACAATCAAAGGTAGGTGATCGTCAGAGTGAAAATCTTCACCACTGCTGGATGGAAGGGTAAATTCATATTTCGACATGATGGATTCCGTTTCAGACGGCCTGTTGTTTCAGACTATTTTTCACTTAAATTCAGATAATTGCGGCTACCTTGCAAATCACCTACGGCCTGCAGCAGCAATTCAAAATGCTCGTCGTTACCATTTACATCCAATTCATCGGCATTCACAATCAGCAAGGGGGCATTTTGATAAAGGTGGAAAAAGCGGCTGTATCCTTCATGGATGCGGTTGAGATAGCCGGCTGGAAACAGATTCACCACGCCGTCACCGCGCTTTTGCAGGCGTTTGCGGTTGGTATCGGCAGCAGTTTGCAGGTAAATCACCAAATCCGGCAAGGGATATTGCGGCATAGTACGGCGTTTCAGCTCCCAGAATAAGGTTTGTTCCTTATCATTCAACACCACCGGCACGAAAACCTGATCTTTTTCTAACAGAAAATCCGCCACAATCATGCTGCCTTTCTCTTCTTCAGCGTTAATCAGATCCACGCTTTCGGCTCGGCGCATCAGAAAAAACAGCTCGGTCGCCAAACCGTGATTATTGGCATTGGCATAAAATTGCGCCAAAAATGGATTTTGGTCGGCATTTTCTGGCAGATGTAGCGCATTGAAATGGGCAGCCAAACGGCGGCTCAATTCTGATTTGCCGCTACCGATGGCACCTTCAACCGCAATATAACGATAGTTCATTTTGATTCCCTAATCTGTCTTTTTATTGTCAGACCGTATTTTATCAGACCCTGCAATAGTGAACAGTATAAAGATGCTGTCTGAAAGTGGTTAGGATTTTTTCAGACGGCCTATTTATCCGCTTCACTCAATAACTGAATGCCATTATCTCCCAACCGTGCGGCAATATCGGCAGCTTTACCTTGTTGACCCAATTCAAAATCAGGCAGGATTTCGGCCAGTGGCTTCATCACAAAACTGCGCTCGTGCGCACGCGGATGTGGTAAAGTCAAATGCGGATCGTCACTGCTTTGGTGATGGTAGTCGATGATGTCTAAATCCAGCGTGCGCGGCGCATTACGGAATGTGCGTTCGCGGCCGAAATCCGCCTCAATTTGATTCAATACTGCCAACAAAGCAACGCCTTCCAAACCGGTGCATACCGTACACACAGCGTTCACAAAATCCGGCTGATTGTCATAGCCGACCGGAGTCGTGATGTAGAGTGAAGAAGTTCGTTCAATCTCAATCTGTGGATGGGCAGCAATCGCTGCCAACGCTGCGCGAACCTGTTGGGCAGGGTTTTGCAGATTGCTGCCCAATGCAATGATGGCGGATTTTCGGTTCGACATATTCAGACGGCCTCAGAAATAAGGTTTGAATAAAGCCATATACACAATCGTGGCCACACAGGCCATGGCGCATAAATAGGTAATATAGAATTTGCGCGAACGCGGCGCAGCACGCATCATCACCACACCAAAGCCGATGTACACCAATAATAAAACAATTTTGACGGCCAACCAAGGTGCGTTAAACGGGGTGAAATGAGTGAGTTTCATCAACCACAAGCCGGTAAACAGCAACATGGTATCGTTCAAATGCGGCAAGGCTTTCAATACCCCGGCCAAAGGTTTTTGCGGATTTTTCCACAACAAGAAAAAACGCAAGGTAAACAATAAAATGGTAATTGCCACAAAAAACATATGGCTGTGTTTAACAATCAGATATTGCATGGCAGGGTCGCGGAGAGTTTGAGAATAACGCTATTTTACCCTAAACATTCATTTCTAACGTAACTTTTGTATCGCCAACATATAAGGCGGATGATTTTGGCGGTTGATAAAATGATATTTCAACACGGCAAATTCTTGTTGCGGCAACGATTGCGCCCATGCTTCTATTGCTTCGGTTTCCGCACGGCCCGAATCGTGACCGGGGTATAACACTGCCACTACAATGCCGTTGGGATTTAACAGCGACAAGGTACTGTTTAACGCGGCAAGGCTGCTATCGGCCAACGTAGTCACGTTTTTATCGCCACCCGGCAACCAGCCGAAATTGAACACCGCTGCATCCAATCCCTGACAGATATAACGTTCGATATATTGGTGGCTGTCGTGAACCAAAGCAACTCGACTAAGCAAATTTTCCGCCATCAATCTGGCCTTGGTCTGCTCGGTGGCTTGTTTTTGCACATCAAATGCCCATACTTTGCCACAATTGCCTACTGCCTCGGCTAAAAAAACCGTATCGTGACCGTTCCCGGCCGTACCGTCTAAAGCAATGTCGCCATTTTGCAAATGACTGGCTAATAATTGATGGGTAAAGGGAAGAATATTCTGAATCGGCATCACATTCTCTCCATTGCGTTTGAAAGGCCTTCTGAAAATAAAAATACCTTACCGCCAAACGGTAAGGTATCAAAAAAATAATGACCTGCATTATTCTACCGGCTGGGTTTCCACTTGCCCTGACGCAACTACTTGTGGTTGGGCTGCCGGTTTGTTTTCGTGCTGCAAGCTTACCGCACGGGCCGGAACAATGGTTGAAATAGCATGTTTGTAAACCATCTGAGTGACTGAAGTATTACGCAGCAAAACAACGTATTGGTCGAATGATTCCACTTGGCCTTGCAGCTTAATGCCGTTAACCAAGTAAATCGAAACCGGTACGTGCTCTTTACGCAACGCATTCAAAAAAGGATCTTGTAACATTTGTCCTTTAGCTGTCATATTCTTTACTCCGTTATTATGATTTTAAGGAAAGCTGTGAATAGCTTTATGGGCGATTGTAGCCTTGAATATGGATTTTTACCAATAATTTTGGGTAAGAATATGCAAACTTTTTAATACGGTCTATTTGTTTATCTGGCTTGATTTTCCTTACTATGTAGCTTGTTTTTTGTTTAAATATTTACTCTATTTACCTTATCTCTTTCATCTTTTTCAACTTTATTTGCTATACGGCATTTTTGACAACTTAGCCAACCACACTATGTGCAAAACAAGACCGGCAAACGAAATTTTGCTTTCGTTTGCCGGTCTTGTTTTATTTGCTGTGTTGTTTTTTCACGCTGACTTGGCGCTTCTTGGCTTTGCCGCCGCTATTGCGCACTTTTTCACCCTTACGTTCTTCACGTTTGGCGATACGGTTGCTGTAGGCCGCACGGCGCAATGGTTTCTTCTTCGGCTTATCTTCTTTTTCTTCGTAAGGGTTTTCCGAAACATTATACTGAATCCGCAACGGCGTACCTTGGAGATTAAAAGCTTTGCGGAAAGTTTGGGTCAGATAACGTGTGTAACTGTCAGAAATCAAGTGCAGGGAGTTACCGTGCACCACAATCACCGGCGGATTCATGCCGCCTTGGTGGGCATAACGCATTTTCGGACGGGTCCGGCCCGAACGCGGCGGTTGTTGGCGCTCAACGGCAGTCTGAAGTACACGGGTGATTTTCGGTGTCGGCATTTTAATCATAGCTGCCTCGTAAGCCGCTTGAATACTGTCGAATAAACCGTCAATGCCACGCTCTTTCAAAGCAGAAATAAAGTGGAATTTAGCAAAATCAAGGAAATACAGCTTGCGGTTGATATCGCGCTTGACTTGCCCTCGGCACTCTTCGCTCATACCGTCCCATTTATTCACCGCCACTACCAATGCACGCCCTGCTTCCAAAGCAAAACCGGCAATCGTGGCATCTTGGTCGGCGATGTCTTGCTGCGCATCCAATACCAATACCGCGACATTGGCCGCTTCAATCGCCTGCATGGCTTTAATCACCGAGAATTTTTCAACCGCCTTATCCACTTTGCCTCGACGACGCACACCGGCGGTGTCGATGATGGTAAACGGCTTGCCTTCGCGCTCGAAATCGATATAGATACTGTCGCGCGTGGTACCCGCCATGTCGAATGCAATCACGCGCTCTTCACCCAAAATGGCATTCACCAATGTGGACTTGCCGACATTCGGCCGGCCGATCACGGCAAAAACCGGATGTTTGGCGATTTCTTCCTCTTTTTCCGGCTCTGGAAATTCTGCCAAAATGTCTTCAATCAGATAATACACACCATCGCCGTGCGCACCGGAAATCACATACGGGTCACCTAATGCCAATTCGTAAAACTCGGCAGACAACACTGCCTGATTGCCGCCTTCGCTTTTGTTCACAGCCAAATAAACCGGACGCGGATTTTGGCGCAAACGGTCGGCAATGATTTTGTCTTGCGGGGTCAGACCTGTGCGCGCATCAACCAAAAACACTACCGCATCGGCTTCATCAACCGCTTGCAGGGTTTGGCGCGCCATTTCGTGCAAGATACCGCTGTCGACTACTGGCTCGAAACCTCCGGTATCAACCACCAAATAAGGTTTGCTGCCGATTTTGCCGTGACCGTAATGGCGGTCGCGCGTTAAGCCGGGCAAATCGTGTACCAACGCGTCTTTGGTACGTGTCAATCGGTTGAATAAGGTGGATTTGCCGACATTCGGCCGCCCCACCAGTGCAATCGTTGGTTTCATTTTTTCTCTTTCTTGCGTTTTCAGGCGGCCTATTATTCGGCAGGCCGTCTGAAAACACACAAGGGCTTGCCGGACATAATCCCGACAAGCCTGCTGTTCTTATCATAAATCCACATCATCCGCGCCAAACCATTTGCAGCCCATATTGCATGATTGGTTAACGTATTCCATCAATATGGTTTCAGACGGCCTTATTTTTGCGAATCCAATTTCATTTGAAGCAATTCGCGGCTCCCCGAATCTTTCGGTAATTTTGCTAATGCCTGCTCATAGCTGGCAGCCGCTTCTTTGGCTTTGTTTTGCGCCACAAAAACATCGCCTTTGGTTTCCAGCAACAAGGCTTCGTAGTTGGGATCAACTTTTGTATCCAAGGCGGCTAAAGCTTCATCATATTTCTTCTGCTGTAACTTTACCACAGCCAAACGCTGCACTGCCAATGCTTGAACCAACGGCTCTTTTTGGTTTTTCAATACCCAGTTCAAATGGCCTGAAGCCACGTCGTAACGACCGGCATCAAATTCGCTAGCCGCTACCATCAACGTGGCTTGTGCTGCCGGAATGGTATCGGCAAAGTTTTGCTGAAGGTTTTTCAAATCGACATTAATGGCTTTGGTATCGCCCTTGTTTTGCGCCTTTTCAACCAGTTGCGCCAACACGCCTGCCGCTTCTTGGCTTTTTTTCACCAAATGGCTTTGATACATGGTATAGCCCAAGTAACCCAATGCAACCAGCATCAGCAGGGCAAACAGCCAACGGCCGGTGCTTTTCCAAAAGTATTTGAAATTGTCTAACTCTTGTTGTTCTTCCAAATGAGCTGCCATTTATACGTTCTTCCATTGTTGTAAAGTATTGATTAAATCAGCGGCTGCCACAGTAATCTGGCCTTTTTCGCCCTGCATGTCTTTCAGTGTGACTTTGCCTTCGGCCAATTCGTCTTGCGCCACAATCAGCGCGAAACGTGCGCCGCTAGCATCGGCTTTTTTCATTTGCGCATTCAGTTTTTGATAACCCGAATGCTGCAACACATTCAAACCGGCTGCGCGTAAGGCTTGCGCGTATTGCATCACTTTCAAATCCGCACCTTCACCTTGGTGCATGGCATACACGTCCGGCGCAGCATTCACTTTCAACGAGCCGTATTCGTGTACCAGCAACAGCAAACGCTCAATACCCATCGCAAAACCGATGGAAGCCGCCGGCTTGCCACCCAACTCTTCAATCAAACCGTCATAACGGCCGCCACCGCATACTGTGGCCTGCGCACCGAGTTTTTCAGTCGTCCATTCAAATACGGTCTGGTTGTAGTAATCCAAGCCGCGAACCAGGCGCGGGTTTTCGACATATTCGATTTGCAAGCCGTCAAGCAGGGCTTTAAAGCGGTTGTAGTGTGCCAGAGACTCTTCGCCCAAATAATCAATCAGGCACGGAGCCGCATTGCAGATTTCCTGCAAACCGGGATTTTTGGTGTCCAGCACGCGCAAGGGATTGCTTTTCAGACGGCGTTTGCTGTCTTCATCTAATTGGTCTTCATATTCAGTCAGATAAGCCACCAACGCGGCACGATAGGCGGCGCGTTCTTTCCGATTGCCCAAGCTGTTGATTTCCAGCGTCAAATAATCCCTGATACCCAGTTTGTTCCACAAATCAGCCGACATCGCAGTAATTTCGGCATCGATGTCCGGCCCTGCAAAACCCAACGCCTCGATACCGACTTGGTGAAATTGGCGGTAACGGCCTTTTTGCGGACGTTCCCGGCGGAACATCGGCCCCATATACCATAATTTCTGCGGGTTGTTGTATAAAAGATTATGCTCTACCACCGCGCGCAAACACGAAGCCGTGCCTTCGGGACGCAGGCTCAGGCTGAGTGAATCATTGGAATCGGAAAAGGTGTACATTTCTTTGCCGACCACATCGGTTTCCTCGCCGATAGAACGCACAAACAAACCGGTCTGTTCCACAATCGGCGTACGGATTTGCTGATAGCCGTAAGCGCGTGCCCATTGGCTGACCGTATCTTCAAATGCCTGCCAAAAAGCGGCGGTGAGTTTGAAATCTTTTTGTTCGACAGGCAAAAGGTCGTTCATGCCTTTTACGGATTGGATTTTTTGTGCCATTTTTTTAAACAGAATGGGAAATCAAATAGTCGGTTATTATAGCGGATTTTTCAGACTTTGTGAGTTTCGGAAAAGGAACAACAAGGCCGTCTGAAAGATTTGCGGTTTCTTTCAGACAGCCTTTGGGAATAGTATTACCGATTAGCAACCGCTTTTTCTTCTAAAAATTTCTGCTGCATTTTGATAAACGGATCTTTGCCATCGACACGGGTTACTTCATACAGCGCAGGGGTAGCAACCGTGCCTTCCGGTAGCGGATTGTTCAGCTCCTGCCGCATTTTGGCAGTGGCGGCTTGGAACTCGGCAGGTGATGCCCATTGTGCGATGTTGATTAATTGGTATTTGCCGTCAGCATCGATATTACGGTGCAGGCGTGTATTGATGTAGCCGGGTTGTTTCGCCAAAAAGTCACGCGATTTTTCCCATGAAACAATGGCTTCATCGACTTTGCCTTGTGGCACTTCAAACACATTAATCAGCGTGACCTGCTCTGCGTATTTTTTCGCAAATTTTTTCGGACCAAAGCCGAAGCAGCCTGCCACCATTAACACAGCAGTGATTGAAGTAGCAATAACGGCGGATTTTTTGAAATTGGTTTTCATGATTCAGACCTTTCGATATGGATAAAACGGGTTTCAGGTTGGAAAACAGCGCAGTTCAAGCCATACGCTGCCAGATTTTTTCGCCTTTGCATTGGTGGATTACTGTCATCATCACATGACCGGCTACCAGCAACAGCAAACCGAATGCCAGCAACCCGTGTGCATTGCCGAATGCTGCTTCTGCCTGCTGTGCCATGCCTGAAGCCGGTACGGCAAACATAGCGGCGTAAAGTGCCAAATGACCGATACGGGTGGCGGTATTATTGTGCGGACGATGGCGGAAGTTTTTAACAGCCAGCACAAAGCGGAACAGGGTCATCAGCAGCAGTAAAATTCCTACTGCGCGGTGCACGTTAATCAAATAAGTTAAATTTTCGTTCACATTCCATGCCAGCGCAGTGCCGAACATAATCAGATAACAAGCAGCCATCAGCCAATGAAACCGGCGGGTAAAGGTGCTGTAACGTTGTGGGGTGTCAGTTTTCATGATTGCGATTCCTTATAGGTTTTAATGCTGTATTTTTCAGACGGCCTATGCTTGCACTTTTGCAGCCGTGCGGCTTTTCACGGCGGTTACACCGTCGCGAATATTCAATCCCATCATGATCAGGTTGGCAGCACCTGCGATTAATTCGATGATTTGCACGGTGTAAAACATGCCGTTAAATTCACCGGCCTGCGCCAAGCGGTTGAGATAAAAAGCGCAAGGCAGCAACACCAGCAGACCGTTGAGGGCAATTTTCGGCATGCGGCGGCAATGAGCGGATTGCTGCGGCCTCCCAATTTATTACCGGTAATGCCGATTGCTGCCATTACAGGGATAAATACAATAAAGGCGCACACAATATTGCTTCACAGCAGCAACAGCGGCCTGCGATAAAAACAGTTCGGCAATCACCGTACTGCTCCCAAAAGACAGGATAAACAGAAAGCCAGAAATACCTGCGATGATGTGGATGATTTTTAAAGTTTGACGGTTCATGATGGTCTCCTTAGTTTGAGTTATCGTTTAACATGAAAACCAGTTTACAAATTTGTAAAGTGGTTGTCAAATTTATGAGTGTTAATTTTTGAAAAATTGACAACTGATTGCCTATTATTTATGATAGATACAACTGGAAGATAATCGGTCTTTAGACTTACAACCCTATAATAACTGTCTGAATCCGATTTTAAACAGATAATCGATTACCCAGCGCTTCTTTATTATTTCTTCAGACGGCCGTTAAATGACTCTTTTATTTACGACAACTGATTACCATTTTTTACTGATTAAATTAATATTTGTAAGGCATCATCATGAATACCCACTCCCACGCCTTCGGCCTGCTGACCACACAGGTTTTCCAAGCCAACGGTTTGTTAATCCATTGGGGCGACCAATTTGTCGCCGATTTGGGGCTGACTTCCGCCCGCTGGCAGATGCTCGGGGCACTCAATCTGGCCAAACAGCCGCAAACCTCACCACAAATCGCCGAACGCATGGGCATTACCCGTCAAGGTGCTCAGAAACAGTTGAATTTATTGCAAGAGAGCGGCTTAATCGAAGCACACGACAATCCGGCACACAAACGCTCGCCGCTGTATTCATTAACCGAACAAGGCAAAGCGGTATATGCCGAAGTGTATGCACGCTGGGAAAAAACGGCGGAAAAATGGTCGGCTGATTTGAGTCCGGCAGAATTGGCGGTGGCGGCGAAGGTACTGGCGCATTTGGTGGCGCAGGTGAAGATGGAAGAATGATGCAGGTACGTACGCCGCGCTGCTTTTTCACGGCGTAACCGTACGCACGCTGTCAAAAAATCCAGCTATTTCAAAAAACAATCAATGCCGTCTGAAAAATTCCCATTTCAGACGGTATTTAGGATGGTGCTTGCGTACGGTTACGCCGTGAAAAAGCAGTGAGACTAACCGTACCTACAATGGCAAACCCTGAAAAACACACACGCTACAATCCACCCTATGAAAAAACGTATCAACCCCCTACCCTTACTCGACGGTATCAAACCCAGCTACTTGGTGCTGCCGCATGAAAAAACCTTTTACGGCAAGCCCTTGCTGGATTTTTTATGCGTGCGTTTTCCTTCTGTCGGGCAGGAAAACTGGCAGGTGCGGCTCAATAGCGGTTTTGTGGTCGGTGCAGACGGCAAGCCTTTGAGCGAACATACCGTGTTTGTACCCGGCGAAGTGATGTATTACTACCGCGAAACCAGCCGTGATGACGAGCCGCGCATTCCGTTTGACGAAAAAATCCTGCACATCGACGAGCATTTGATTGTGGTCGATAAACCGCATTTTTTACCAGTGATTCCCAGCGGCCGCTTTTTGCGCGAAACCTTGCTGACACGGCTGCGCCTGCATCCGGATTTACAGCATTTGAATGTCGCCGACATTACGCCGCTGCACCGCTTGGACAAAGACACCGCCGGGGTAATACTGCTGTCGCATAATCCGGCCTCCCGGCGTGATTATCAAATCATGTTTCAGGAAAAAACGGTACACAAGGTTTATAAGGCAGTTGCGCCGCTGCGTACCGATTTGGTTTATCCGGTGGAAGTCCGTTCGCGCATGGTACGCGGAGATATGTTTTTCCTCACCAAAGAAGTCGAAGGCGAACCGAATGCACATACGGTGATTGAGTTAATCGAACAACGCGGCAACTACGGCTTGTACCGCCTCTATCCGCATACCGGTAAAAAACACCAGCTTCGCGTGCACATGATGCGTTTGGATATGCCGCTGCTCAATGACGCGCTGTATCCGACCGTAGCGGCAGCGGGTGATGAAGATTATGAAAAACCGTTGAAATTATTGGCAAAACGTATTGCGTTTCAAGATCCGATAAGTGGAGAGATACGGCATTTTGAGAGTAAACAAAGTTTGTAAAACAAAAATGCCGTCTGAAACACCTTTGCAAAGCTTATCAGCTTTACAGTTGTGTTTCAGACGGCATTTTATTCCAAATCAAATCAAATCAAACAGTCTGAATCGGAATCACCTTATTTTGGCTGCGTTTTACACCGCCTTCGCGATAGTTTTCTTTCACATATTCTTCGACAATGGACAAAAACTCGGCTGCAATATTATCACCCTTCAAAGTAACCTTGCGTTCACCATCCACATATACCGGCGCAACCGGTGTTTCACCCGTACCCGGCAGGCTGATGCCAATGTCGGCCAGTTTGCTCTCACCCGGCCCGTTGACTACGCAGCCCATCACGGCCACGTTTAAGGATTCCACCCCCGGATAAATCGTGCGCCACACATTCATTTTTTGGCGCAGATAATTCTGAACATCTTGTGCTAACTCTTGGAATACCGTGCTGGTGGTTCGTCCGCAACCGGGACAGGCTGTCACCATCGGCGTAAACGAACGCAAGCCCATGGTTTGCAGAATCTCCTGACCGACAATGACTTCCTGGGTACGCGAACTGCCCGGCTCTGGCGTTAAAGAAATACGGATGGTGTCGCCAATGCCTTCCTGCAGCAATACCGCCAAAGCTGCCGTTGATGCCACAATGCCCTTACTGCCCATACCGGCTTCGGTCAAACCCAGATGCAGCGGATATTGGCAGCGGCTGCTCAGCTCACGATACACTTGGATCAAGTCTTGCACCGAGCTTACTTTACACGACAAAATGATTTTGTCTTCCGGCAAACCCAAGTTGGCTGCTTTTTCAGCCGATTCCAAGGCGGAAACAATCAAAGCTTCTTTCATTACCTCTTCCGGCGGACGCGGCACAGCCAAAGCCATATTGGCGTCCATCATACGCTTAGCCAAACTTTGATCCAAAGAACCCCAGTTCACACCAATGCGCACGGCTTTGTTGTTTTCGGCAGCAGTGCGAATCATGTAGGCAAACTTTTCGTCCCCTTTCACACCTTTGCCGACATTACCCGGATTAATGCGATATTTTGACAACGCCTTGCCGCACTCGGGATATTCGGCCAATAATCGCTCGCCGTTAAAGTGAAAATCACCGACCAACGGCGTGTTGTAGCCCATATCGTCAAGGCGCTGGCGGATTTCGGTAACTTTGGAAGCCGCTTCAGGACTATTAACAGTAATCCGCACCATTTCCGAACCGGCATCACTCAATTCTTTAACTTGTAAAGCCGTACCTTCTGCATCAGCAGTATCGGTATTGGTCATGGACTGCACCACCACCGGAGCGCTCGAACCGACAGTCAGGTGGTCGATTTGTACTTGATGTGTTTGGCGGCGTTTGAGTGTATTCATGTTTATTTTTTTCCTGCGATAAAGGTGGCAGACTGTTTGCCCGGCGCACGGTATTCAACCGGACGAATTGTTGTGCCGCCATAATTCGCTTCAGCACCTGCAGCAATACCAACCCAGACTTCATAAGGTGCACCGCCTTTAAAACGCCGCTCGCTGCCGGCCGGAATGATATTGCTGAATACCATTTTGCCGTCTTTATCATGAATAATCAGATTACTGCGGTATTGGACTTTCACCCACAATTCATCGGCAGCCACTTCGATTTTCGGCTCGGAAGCGGAAGAAGCAGCAACGGCTGTTGAAGCCGCAGCGATGACCTGTGTATCTTGATCGGGCATTTTCGATACTCCGACATTACTGGCTTTCAAAGCCGGGGCTTGCAGACTGTTTTGCACGGCACTGCTGTCTTGTGTATATTGATGAGTGTTTTCCAAGTTGGATTTATTCTGCCAAGCATAAATGCCGCCGACAATTAATACCAACGCAGCTACTCCTAAAATCCATTTGGGAAAACCGTTTTTTTCTACGCTTGGGTAGTTAAAACCGGCATCTTTCTCGCGCTTTACCGCATAAACGTGATCAGCTGCTTGCGGCACAACGGCTTTCAGACGGCTTGCAATGTCCCGCTCTTCCATTTTCAATAAGCGTGCATACGAGCGCAGAAAACCGGTAGCAAATACCAAGCCGGAGAAGCTGGAATAATCTCCTTTTTCCAAATCTTGGATTTGTTCGGCTGATAATTTCAGACGGCCTGCGATTTCACTAATACTAATGCCCCGCTTCTCACGCAATTGGCGCAATTCGTTACCTAATACTTTTGCTGCTTCGATGTTGTGTGCTGGTTTTTGTTGGTTTTCCATGTATTATCGACCTGTTGTCACTGCCTGTAGTTCTTCGGAATAAGGGAAATTAGCCCTTAATTGTGCCTCATACTCGTAAGCCGCTTGGGTATTGCCCAATGCATTAGCCAAACGCCAGCCCAACAGCAAATCATCTGCCTGCAAAACATCAACCTTACTTTGGTATTGGCGGAAGTAATAATCGGCATCGTTCAGACTGCCTGCCAACATTTTGGTTCGTGCCAATTCTTTAAACGCAGGCGGAAATTGTGGTGCGGCAGCCAAAGAGCGTTCCAAATACGCTTCAGCCAACGAAAATTGACCCATTTTCGCGCTGCAAATGCCTTTGTTTAAATTCGCCACATACGGGCTGGGATAAGTCGGATCCGACAAGGCTTTGTCGAAATATTGAATCGACTCGGCCGGATTATTCATCCGACTGCACACAAACCAGCCGTAGTTGTTGTTGATTTCCGCACTATCCGGCTTCAACGATAAAGCTTTCAAAAAGCTTTCTTGCGCTTTATCCTGCACCTTTAAATATTGATAAATCTGCGCGCGTACCAACCAAGCCACTTCGTTTTTGGAATTTGAACTTAAAGCATCTTCAATTGCCTGCGTTGCCTGACGGTAGTCTTGGACACTCATGTATTCCAAAGCCAATTGGGTTTTAATGTTGGAAACCTGTTGCGCACGCTCGCGCGGACTCGGACCGGACGCACCGGCACACGCCGCCAATGCTAAGATTAAAATTAAAGACTGTAAAATGTTTACTTTCATTGCTCACCCCTGTTTTTCAACCAAAATCTGCTGCCATTTCTGCTGACGTTTGGTTTTATCCTGCACCTGACCTGCCAACTGACCGCAAGCCGCATCAATGTCGTCACCTCGTGTTTTGCGTACTGTCACCACATGTCCGGCCTGCTGCAGAATATCGCGGAATACTCGTATATTCTCATTGGAAGAACGATCGTAGCCTGAATTCGGAAATGGATTAAACGGAATCAGATTGAATTTGCACGGCACATCTTCCACTAATTCAATCAACTCACGCGCATGTTGCGGTTTGTCGTTAATACCGTCCAGCATAACATATTCAAAAGTAATAAAATCACGTGGTGCTTTCACCAAATAACGCTGACACGCCGCCATCAATTCTTTCAGCGGGTATTTTTTGTTCAGTGGCACAATTTCATCACGCACAGCATCATTAGACGCATGCAGCGACACTGCCAAAGCCACCGGCATCGCCTCACGTAATCTGTCCATCTGCGGCACCATGCCTGAGGTTGATACGGTCACGCGGCGGCGGCTCAAGCCATAGCCGTGGTCATTGAGCATAATGCTTAAAGCGATAACCACATTATCAAAGTTGGCCATCGGCTCACCCATACCCATCATTACCACATTAGAAATCACACGCTCGTTTTTAGGTGTCACTCCCATGGCTTTATTAGCCCACCATAATTGGCCGATAATTTCAGCGGCGGTTAAATTGCGGTTGAAACCTTGGCGACCGGTGGAACAAAACGTACATTCCAGCGCGCAGCCGACTTGCGACGAAATACACAAAGTGCCGCGCTCTGCTTCGGGGATAAATACTGTTTCCACGCCGTTGCCTGTGCCAACATCAAGCAGCCATTTGCGCGTACCGTCGGCAGATTTTTGTGAAGCCATCAATTGTGGAATACCGACTTTGGTTTGTCCGTTTAATTTTTGGCGCAATGATTTGGCCAAATCGGTCATTTCATCAAATTCAGATGCACCTGATTGGTGAATCCAGCGCATAACCTGCTTGGCTCGAAATGGCTTCTCACCCATCGCAGCAAAGTATTCAGTTAGACCGTTTAAATCAAAATTCAGCAGATTGGTTTTCATCTATATCTTAAATTATTGGAAGCTGTTAAATTAAAATTGTGTGACATGGCAAAATACAGCTTTAATTTAAAAGCCTTTTCAGATTTATTTTCAGATAGCCTTTTCATTATTCTATCAAAAGGCCGTCTGAAAATGTATTCGACAAAGTCTTTTAGCCGTCTGTCTGTTTTCCCGAACACATATTGCTTTCGGAAAAATCATTCAGACGGCCTCAAACGAATGACGATCGTCAATTAACGAGGGCAGATTTCACTGTCGTTGAAGAAGTAAGCGATTTCGATGACAGCGTTTTCCAAGCTGTCGGAACCATGTACTGCGTTAGCATCGATGGACTCGGCAAAATCAGCACGGATAGTATGGGCAGCCGCTTCTTTAGGATTGGTCGCACCCATCAGCTCACGGTTTTTGGCAACGGCGTTTTCGCCTTCCAATACTTGAATCATTACCGGGCCGCTGGTCATGAATTTAACCAAATCCACAAAGAAAGGACGCTCTTTGTGTACAGCATAGAAACCTTCGGCTTCAGCTTGCGTCAGATGTTTCATTTTTGCCGCAACGATTTTCAAGCCGTTACTTTCAAAGCGGTCATAAATTTTACCGATAACGTTCTTGCCTACGGCATCCGGTTTTACGATAGAGATGGTGCGTTCAATAGCCATATCATGTCCTTATATTCATTGTATTTTGCAATATTGTTTTAAAAATCCGACAAGATTTCATTTTACCAAACTTCATTTGTTTGTGGTAGAAAGCATCTCCATTGGTAAAAATCAGCCCTGTTTTTTCTTATCTTTTTATTGCCTATGCTTATAATGTCAAATGCGGCTGCGCCAAATACACTTCAGACTGCATTTCCACCATACGGCTGGCGGTACGGGCGAATTCTGCAGCGAAATCGCCTTCAACATAAATATCGTGGACATCGACTGCGCTGGTGGCACACAGTTTCACACGAAAATCATACAACACGTCAATCAACCAAGTCAGGCGGCGCGCTTCAGCTTTTTCTTGCGGCGTCAACCGTTCCAATCTTGAAACAAAGACAACTTCATAATTTTCTGCCAAATACAGATAATCGGCTTGCGAGCGCGGCCCGAAACACAGCACACGGAAATCAAACCAAATTGCCTTATCCGATTTGGCTTTATGCGGAATTTCACGGTCGTGAATAATGCTGATGCCGGGATTTAACTCGGATGTGTGCGCCATTTCTTTAAACAACTCGGCCAGTCTGTTTTCGTTTTCCTCATTGCCCGGCACAAAGAAAATTTCAGCCGGCTTCAAAGTACGCAGGCGGTAATCTTCGCCACCATCTACATTTAAAACAGTCAGGCTTGATTCAATCAGGGCAATGGTCGGCAAAAAACTACTACGGTTTTGCCCTTGCGGATACAACTCAGACGGTGCGTAATTGGAAGTTGCCACCAATACGGCACCTTCATTTAACAAGTTTTCCAACAAACGACCAAGAATCATAGCATCAGCGATATCGCTGACATGAAACTCGTCAAAACACAATACGCGTGTTTCCCGAGAAATCTCTGAAGCCACAGCTTTGAGCGGATTGGCTTCACTTTTCAAACCTTTCAATCGCTGGTGAATCTCTGCCATAAATGCATGAAAGTGAACACGGCGTTTGCGTTTATAAGGCAGGCAGCCGAAAAAAGCGTTCATTAGAAAACTTTTACCGCGCCCCACGCCACCATAAAAGTACAAGCCTTTAGGTACTTGCGGCGAGCACAGGCTGCGCCCTAAAAAACGGTTGCGTTTGCGTTTAAACATCATCAATTCAGTCCACAAACGGTCTAAATGCTCAATGGCAGTGGCTTGCGCTTCATCACGGATAAAATTAGGCTGCTGGGCGGCAGCCTGATACCAAGTCAGCGGACTGTGATTTTCAAAACTTGGCAGGACAAACAGATTTTCTCTATCACTCATTACTGAACCTTATTATTTATTAATTCTAACCAAAGGCAGCCATTATAAATGATTTCGCCCGGCCTCCAAGCATTTATAACATGAAACTTCTTTATTGCCTGAACTTATAAGAAAAAACGCCGCATTTCTGCGGCGCTTGCTTACTCAGGCTTTTAGTTGGCGTTCTCTTGCAGAGCCAAGTCCACACGTTCGCGCAACTCTTTACCTGGCTTAAAATGCGGAACATGCTTTTCAGGTACTTCCACACGCTCACCAGTTTTTGGATTACGACCCACGCGGGCAGGACGGTGGTTCAAGTCGAAGCTGCCGAAACCGCGGATTTCAATTCGTTGGCCGCGAGCCAGCGAACGGGTCATGGTATCTACCAAAACCTTTACACTGTACTCAACATCTTTAGCCATCAATTGATTTCCGTTTTTTTCGGCAAAAACCTCTGCCAAACGAACCATTAATTCAGACTTAGTCATTGTCTGCAACCTTATTCTTCACCAGACAATTTAGCTTTCAGCAAATCACCCAGGCTGGTAGTCCCGGCATTGACAGTTGCTGCAGAATTTACTGAGTTCAGCGCTTCGCGGTTTTCTTTAGCGTCTTTGGCTTTTACAGACAAACGGATGCTGCGGTTTTTGCGGTCAACCGTTGCAATAACGGCTTCAACTTCATCGCCTTCTTTTACAACGTTGCGCAAATCTTCAACGCGTTCGCTAGACCATTCGGCTGCAGGCAAGTAAGCTTCTACTTCGTCAGACAAGGCAACAACCGCGCCTTTAGCGTCAACAGACTTCACAGCACCTTTAACCAAAGCTCCTTTATCATTTACGCCAATAAAGCTACCGAATGGATCGCCTTCCAATTGTTTGATGCCCAAAGAAATGCGTTCTTTGTCAACATCAATGGCTAATACGACGGCTTCAACTTCTTCGCCTTTTTTGTATTTGCGAACGGCTTCTTCACCGGACTCAGTCCAAGACAGGTCAGACAAGTGAACCAAACCGTCAATACCGCCGGGCAAGCCTACGAATACACCGAAATCGGTAATCGATTTAACCGCACCAGACAATTTGTCACCTTTGTTGTGGTTGGCAGCAAATTCTTCCCATGGGTTGGCCTGACATTGTTTCATGCCTAAAGAAATACGACGACGATCTTCATCAATTTCCAATATCATTACTTCTACTTCATCGCCCAATTGAACCACTTTGCTTGGGTGTACATTTTTATTGGTCCAGTCCATTTCAGAAACGTGTACCAAACCTTCGATACCTTGTTCGATTTCAACGAATGCACCGTAGTCGGTCAGGTTAGACACTTTACCGAATAGGCGGGTACCTTGCGGGTAACGACGGGTCAGACCGCTCCATGGATCTTCTCCCAATTGTTTCATACCCAGAGAAACGCGTTGTTTATCTTGGTCGAATTTCAATACTTTGGCTTCAACTTCTTGGCCGACTTCCAACACTTCGCTTGGGTGTTTCACACGGCGCCATGCCAAGTCGGTGATATGCAGCAAACCGTCGATACCTCCCAAATCAACGAATGCACCATAATCGGTGATGTTTTTAACGATACCTTTGACAACCGCACCTTCTTGCAGATTTTCCAGCAAGGCTTTGCGCTCTTCACCTAAAGTAGCTTCCAAAACGGCACGGCGCGACACCACCACGTTATTACGTTTTTTGTCCAATTTGATGACTTTAAATTCAATCTCTTTGCCTTCAAAGTGTGAAGTATCTTTTACCGGACGGACGTCGACCAAAGAGCCCGGCAAGAACGCGCGGATGCTGTTGACCATCACGGTCAGGCCGCCTTTGACTTTGCCGTTGATTATGCCGGACAAGATATCGCCGTTTTCCATTGCTTCTTCCAAAGCGATCCAATCGGCAGCGCGTTTGGCTTTTTCACGGGACAGTTTGGTTTCACCGAAGCCGTTTTCAACAGATTCGATGGTCACGGTAACAAAGTCACCGACTTTAACTTCAATTTCGCCTTGAGCGTTTTTGAATTCAGCTACGTCAATCAGAGATTCTGATTTCAGACCTGCGTTAACGGTCACAAAGTTTTGGTCGATTGCCACTATTTCAGCGGTAATCACCTCACCTGGATTCATCTCTTGCAGGGTGAAGCTTTCTTCCAATAACTGAGCAAAATTTTCCATAGACATAAAATAACTCTTTTCGGTACACCGCCAAGGGGTGCGGGGTAGGTTGGACATCGTTTGCCGCCCTTGGCACGGCAAGCGTCAAATTCGAATATAAAGATTGCAAAGGTAGGAACGGCAATGCACCGAATGCGCTTTGCCGCTTTCTTAACATTAACCGACTATTTTTAACCGACTATATTTTTTTCAGGTGAGGCCTTCCAAGATAAAAGGCCGTCTGAAATCAAATAGAGAATTATACAGTAATTTTCAGACTTTGCTATACCAATCAAGCACTTTTTTTACGCTTTCTTCAATACCCAAATCAGTAGTATCTAAAAGTTGCGCATCCGGTAATTGCTGCAACGGCGCAACAGCGCGGCGGCGATCAGCTTCATCACGCACCTCGATATCTGACAAAATACGGTAGAATTCCACACCTTCGCACGGTAAGCCGATTTGCTTGGCGCGGCGTTCGGCACGCACTTGTGCGCTGGCGGTCAGAAAAACTTTAAGCGCGGCATCAGGAAAAATCACCGAACCAATATCGCGTCCGTCGGCCACCAAGCCTTTATCAGTCAGAAAATCGCGCTGGCGTTGCAATAAGGCGGTGCGTACTTTCGGCAATTGCGCGACGGCCGATGCGCCCATGCCGACGGTTTCGCTGCGGATTTGTCCGGAAACGTCTTCACCGTTCAGCAAAACTTTTTGTCCGGCAAACTCAGCCGGCAAATTTTCTGCCAACTTGGCCACATCTGCCTCATCCGTCCATTCCACGTTTTCTTTTTGGGCGTACAGCGCAGTCAGCCGGTAAAGCGCGCCCGAATCCAAATAATCAAAACCTAAGGCAGCAGCCACGCGCGAAGCAACCGTTCCTTTTCCTGAAGCACTTGGCCCGTCAATAGCAATAACTTTTTGTTTTTCAAACATATTTTCTCTCTTTATCTCGTTTGGTTTGAAGGCAGTGCAAAGGCCGTTTGAGCAATCATTCCGACCGTTGCCGGCATTATAAACAATCTCGACACCAAATTCATGGCTTCAGACGGCCTTTGGCATGCAAAGACAATACAAAACCTACTTGAATCATCGTATAATTGCACCCGGTTGTTTAAAAAACATAACGGAATTTAACATGCAACAACTCAAACTTGCCATCTCCGGCGCGCAGATTTTATTTGTCGCATTCGGCGCGATGGTGCTCGTCCCCCTGCTTACCGGCTTGAATCCTGCATTAGCCTTACTCGGTGCAGGTATCGGCACGCTTTTGTTTCAATTGCTCACTAAACGTAAAGTGCCGATTTTCTTAGGTTCTTCGTTTGCCTTTATCGCACCGATTATTTATTCTATCAGCGAATGGGGGCTGCCATCGACCATGTTCGGCTTGTTTGCCGCCGGTTTTATGTATTTTATTTTTGCCGCACTGATTCGGTGGCAAAGTTTGGAAGCAGTACACAGATTATTGCCGCCCGTGGTCATTGGCCCGGTGATTATGGTCATCGGTTTATCGGTGGCTGCCGCCGCCAGCCAGATGGCCATGGGCCAATCGGGCGGCCGGCAAATTATCGAATACGATGACTCATTGATTTTGGCCGGCTTCACCTTTTCCGTGACTGTGGTTGTGTCGGTATTCGGCAGCAAAATGATGAAACTGATTCCGATTTTAATCGGCGTGGCCTCAGGTTATATATTAGCGCTCATCATGGGATTGGTCGATACCGCACCGATTGCCGCCTCGCCTTGGTTTGCCGTGCCGTATTTTGAAACACCCGAAGTCAACTGGCAGGCAGCTTTATTTATGTTGCCGGTCGCCATTGCCCCCGCCATCGAACACATCGGCGGCATTATGGCCATTGGCAACGTTACCGGTAAAGATTACGCCAAAGACCCGGGCTTGGACAAAACCCTTGCCGGTGACGGCTTAGGTGTATGCGTGGCCGGCTTAATCGGCGGCCCGCCTGTCACCACTTACGGTGAAGTGACCGGCGCGGTAATGATTACTAAGAACAGCAACCCGAAAATCATGACATGGGCAGCTATTTTTGCGATTTGTATGGCCTTTTTCGGCAAATTCAATGCGTTTTTGGCATCAGTTCCTTTACCAGTGATGGGCGGCATCATGATCTTACTGTTCGGGACCATTACTTCATTGGGCTTAAAAACGCTGATTGATGCCAAAGTCGATTTAATGCAGCCGAAAAACTTAGTCATCGTCAGCGCGGTTTTAACCACCGGCGTGGGCGGCATGATTATCAAGTTCGGCACGTTGAGCTTTGCCGGTGTGGGCTTGTGCGCGATTTTGGCAATTTTACTAAACTGGATTTTACCGACACCGGAAGAGCCTTCCACTTCTGCCGGATAAATCATCTCCATACCCAAAAGGCAGTCTGAAAAATATTTTTCAGACTGCCTTTTGGGTATTTCATGCTTCAATCACAAACCGGCACAGCAGCAGGATAAATCGACACCTGCGTTTGCGTCAGCCTGAATAAATCTTCCAACTGTCTTTGCGCCTGCGTAGTGGCATTTTTCAAAATATCCGCTTTACACGCGCCAGTCAGCACTTGCTCGCGAGCCTTTTCCTGCACGGTTTTAAAGACCGTTTTATCTATCGGCAATATATTCAGCGAACCAGTTTGGATATCGTAAACTTCAATCTCTTCCAAATCCACGCTGAGAATTTCCACTTCCGGCAGGCTGATGATGACTTTTTCATCAATGATATTTACATTATTTGTCGTGATTTTGTCTAAATCAACACCGGCCAACACTTTACCGCGCACAATAAACAAACCGATTTGCGCATCCTGCCATAATTTGCGCCAGTCACCTTTTTTCTCAGTGCGGATAATGGTATCAATATAAAACACCGTGCTTTCCAAACGGTTAAGCTGTTTGATTTGCATCAACACCCTTTCGCGCGACAGCGCTTCTGCCCGCTCTTGCGCGGCCCGTTCATGATAAAAACTGCCTGCCGCCGCAGCTGCGGACAGCAACAATACCAGCAGCCAGCGAAAAAATATCTTCATCGTATCAACCTTAAAATATTTATAATGAAACTAATTGATAATATGGCTGCTTTTAATGGAATTTCAATGAAAAAGGCCGCCTGAAAACCCTATTTTACGTTTCAGACGGCCCTGTCTTTATTACTAAAAAATTACTATAAAGTAATATAAATTATCTACATTACCAAATTTGCTTTTTGGTAAAGTTAGGACTACAATCGATTACGTTCTCACACACAGGGCACACCATGACTATTACCGAATTGCGCCGCCACAATCTGCGACTATGGATTAACCGTCAATGCGGCGGCCAGCAAACCCGATTTGTTGCAGCAACCGGCATTAATCAGGGCGAACTCTCCGCTTTATTGAAAAACAAATCATTCGGCGAAAAAAAAGCCCGGAAAATAGAGCGCGATGCCGCCATGCCCGAAATGTGGCTCGACACTATACACACACCCACCCCATCCGATTCCAAAGAGAGCAAAGCCATGAATATTGCCACCATTCCAGAAATTTTAGCCGACATCAAAGCCGGTAAGATGGTCATCATCACCGATGCTGAAGACCGGGAAAACGAAGGCGACCTGTTAATGGCCGCGCAATTTGTAACCCCCGAAGCCATTAACTTTATGATTAAGCATGCCCGTGGTTTGGTTTGCCTTCCGATGGCCGAAGAAATGGTCGAAAAACTGGGCTTGCCGATGATGACACAGAAAAACGGCGCGCAATACGGCACTAATTTTACCGTTTCCATCGAAGCGGCCAACGGCATCGCGACCGGTATTTCCGCCGCCGATCGCGCCTTAACCATTCAAACCGCCGTATCACCTACCGCCAAACCTGAAGACATCGTACAGCCCGGCCATATTTTCCCCCTGCGCGCGCAAAAAGGCGGCGTATTGGCTCGCACCGGCCACACCGAAGCCGGTGTCGATTTGGCGCAAATGTGCGGCCTGATTCCGGCAGCAGTGATTTGCGAAATCATCAACGACGACGGGGCCATGGCCCGCATGCCGGAATTGATGAAATTTGCCGAAGAACACGGTCTGAAAATCGGCACCATAACCGACTTAATCGAATACCGCAGCCGCACCGAAAGCCTGTTGGAAGAAATGGGGGATTCGCCGGTATACACACCTTGGGGCACGTTCCAACAACACGTTTACGTCGATAAATTAACTGGCGAAACCCATTTAGCCTTGGTAAAAGGCACACCGGCTGCCAAAAATGAAACCTTGGTGCGCGTACACGAGCCATTCAGTGCGATGGATTTTATTTCCCCAAATCCGCGCCATTCATGGTCGCTGCCGCAAGCCTTAGCCCGCATCCAACAAGCCGAAAGCGGTGTGGTGATTTTAATGCACCGTACGGAAGATGGCGCATCTTTGCTTGACCGTACCTTACCCAAAAGCGCAAACCAAACCTTTAAATGGGACAGCAAAAGCTACGGTATCGGCGCGCAAATCTTGGCCAATCTCAACGTCAACAAACTGCGTGTGCTGGGCAAGCCATCCGCCTTCACCGGTCTGACCGGCTTCGGCTTGGAAGTGGTCGGATTCGAAGAAGCAGGAAACCAGTAAATTTCTAATTTTTCAAATAATAAGGCCGTCTGAACACTTTGCCGTGAAAAGCTTGAAGGTTTCAGACGTCCTAATTTTTTCTTACGCATTACCACAAATCTTTTATACTGGTTGAACGGCAACACACCGATTTCAAATTTTAGATAAAAATTAAGGAGAGAGTCATGCCGGTTATCCAGCACCAAACCGATTCGCAACGGTTTATCTTATTGGCCGATGAAGAAATTACCGGCGAATTGGATTACCGCATCATCGGCAATTCACTCGACATCACCCATACCCACATCGAGCCGCAACATCGAGGTAAAGGTTTGGCACGCCATTTGGTCAACGCCGCCATTCAGGAGGCCGAGAAAAACGGTTTGGGCTTAACGGCAAGCTGCAATTATGCCGAACAGATTTTGGCACAAGAAAGACGCTTGTCACATTGATCCAATCCATTCTCTTTATCAAGAAGGCCGTCTGAAAGCATGAACCGCCCCAAATCTCAGACAAATTTACATTCAACTGCCACCAGGGACTGAATCCCGTATGCCACAGAACCCGGTCCTTTTCATTTCAACTTGCTCCTGTCGTGATTGTAATAACGGATACCCTCATGAATATCCGCTATCAAGTCATCGGTACCCTTAAACACCCGCAGAAAAAAGCACCCCGTCTCCAATAACCGCAAAGAAGCCCTCCATCGGCGTACTGTCTCCGCCATTGTCTTTGCCTGGCATACGCCGGCAGCTTCGCCCGAAATGCCTTCGGACGGTACGGCAACCCCCGATCCGAATCAAACAGCGGTTTATGTTCAGGCATCCGGCCTGTCCATCATCTCCGTGACCAATTACCGTTCGGTTGTCGGCAGGGCGTATACGACTGTTTCGCGCCGTTATACACATCCGATACCGGGGATAGGTGCCGCTAAACCCGGCCAGCTTTTGCCGCAAAGCTGCGGTCGGACGGGTTGCCGCTGACCGTGCTGGCAACCGCTTTTCGGCAGTCTTTGCCCTGCCTGATTTTTGCCTGCATACCCATTTCCCCCATCAGCTTTCTGGCGGCTTTTTTCGGAAAGACGGATGCGGCGGTTCGGGATGGCGCAAATGCGGCGGCAGCCGTATCGGTCTTTGTGCTGTCGGTATGGCTTGGCGATCTGTTTCATCGGCAGCCGCGCTTTGGCAGGTGCGTGATACGCCTGTGGCTGTGGATGAGCTGTGTCGGTGGCGTGTCAGAGCTTGGATTTTAAATGGGTTTGTGAATTTGGTTATGAAAAACTGCTCCTTGTTTAGTGGGCTGGGAGGTCCTACTTTTTGGAGAGAAGTTCATGTTTCAGACGGCCTTTTTGCTTTGTTTCTCAATACTATCCGATAAAATCATGCATTTCATCATGTCGTTCATTGTCAGCAAAGAGACCGTTCAAAAATCTGTGTCAGCTTAAAACTTATAATTTGATTATACCAGCAAGAATAGCAAATTTACGTATTGCCTTTATACTCATAGCTTTTTCCTTCCATCATACATTTATCGAACATTCTAACTCTTTTATGGCCATAAGCAGAATCATTATATTTATCTCTAATAAAATTAAATATATTCCCATTCCTGTCTGGTATTCCTTCCGCATCCACACCTAGACAATATTTTATATCTATAATCCGCTGTTCATTACTTACATCTTTGATATATGACTCAACATGAAAATGTCAGCCCGCCTTACTAAGGTACAACGGTCATTGGACTAAAACATCTACCGCAAACACTTGGATAGCAAAACGGCCAAAAAATATAAAATTACATTTTTCATGATTACCTCATCTGAATGATGGCTTGAAATATATCGGAAGAAATTATATCCGAAATAGCAAATGGTGCTGCTACCGGAATAGCAACAACGGTAATAACTTCGGCGGCTATATCAGCTATCTTTCCGTTATCGCGTGTGGCATTTCCTTTATCACCATAAACCCCCTATATTCTGACTACCGAGAAAATTATGCGTGCCGGCAAACCCTTCTGCTATAGTATCTTGTCAGTCTCCAGCGGTATAATTCCCCAGCATTGAACCAGGTTTGGCTTGGAAGCCGTCTGTTGCGCCATATCAGTCACCGACCCTTTGAAATATCCAAAGGCACATGCCGTTGCAGTGCGGGAAAGGCTTCATCCAAAGCCGCATATTGTCCGGCCGGCAAACGGATATCCAAGCAATCTGCCAATTCTTTCATGTGCGCCGTTTTGCCGGTTCGCGGAATCGATACCATGTTTTGTTGCGCCAAGGTAAAACACAACAGCACCTGGTACACGCTGATATTGAGTTCGTCCGCTATTTGACGCATCTCGGGATGATGCAGCAAATCGTCCTGCAATTCACCGGCCTGCGCCAGCGGACAATACGCAATGGTTGAAATACTGTTGGCATCCTGCCACGGCTCCAAAACAAATTCGATACCGCGCGATTCCAAATAATACAATACTTCATTGGTTTCGCAATTCGTGCCGCCCCCATCATGCAATTCATGCATGTCTTCAAAATCAAAGTTCGATACGCCCCATGCTTTGATTTTCCCTTTCTGCACCATCTTTTCCATCAATTCAACCGTTTCGGGCAAAGACGTCGCACCACGCCAATGATACAGATACATATCCAGATAGCCAGTCTGCAACCGGTACAACGAAACATCCAAGCTGCATTCAAGGTTGTGGCTGTTGGCATTGCCTGGCAACACTTTGGAAATCAGGTAAATACTGTCGCAGATAAAAGGCTGAATGGCTTCACCAACGAGATTTTCCGAACGACCGTTGCCGCACATTTCAGCCGTATCGATAATCGATACCCCCGTTCCAAGCCATAACGCAATGCGGCAATTTCTTCTTGATGCATCGAAGCGTTGTCGCCGAGATACCATGTTCCTATGCCTAATTTGCCATGATTCAACAGCGTATTTTTTGCTATGATGATTCTCCGATTTGATTGGACGAACAGCTTAATTTTAGCCATATTTTTCCCGGCCTGCTTCAAGAACCTGCCCATCCTTTTCCGACGGCCTTGGGTATTTTTAAGCCTTATTATTTCTTTAAGATATTATTTTTGTATCATAATTTATTAGTTATTATGGCTTACTAAATTAGCTTTATACGTGAAAAAATCTGCCGGAATGTGACAAAAATCCGTCTATTCCTGTTAAAATTCCAAAGATTTTATTTATTCTTCCATTTGGATATTTTGAGCCTGCTCTTTCTCCAAAACCGATTTTCAGATGGCCTGAGCCAGTGTTAATCTTTTATTCGACAATAAAAACAACGATTAATTGCCAACCACCTTACCATACCATTTTTAGATTTATTTGGTTTTGAAGAAAATTTGCCGCCATCAAAAATACCGACGTCGCTGGCCGTACTCGACGCCATCGGCTTGCCAGTTTTTTAACCTAGTAAGAAGTAACGCATCTCTATGATTAAGATAAAAAAAGGCTTGGACCTGCCTATTGCAGGCCGACCGGAACAAACCATCTATGATGGCCCGGCCATTACCGAAGTCGCGTTGCTTGGCGAAGAATATGTCGGCATGCGCCCCTCGATGAAAGTCAAGGAAGGCGATGTCGTCAAAAAAGGCCAAGTATTGTTTGAAGACAAGAAAAATCCGGGTATGGTGTTTACCGCTCCGGCTTCAGGCACCGTCACGGCTATCAACCGTGGCGAAAAACGCGTCTTACAATCCGTGGTGATTGCCGTTACCGGCAACGACGAAATCACGTTTGAGCAATATCCTGCCGAAGCCTTACCGGATTTAAGCAGCGAGCAAGTGCGTGCCAATCTGATTCAATCGGGTTTGTGGACTGCCTTGCGCACTCGCCCGTTCAGCAAAACGCCTGAGGTCGACGCCAATCCTGCTGCCATTTTCGTCAATGCCATGGATACCAATCCGCTGGCTGCCGATCCGGCCGTCATCATTACCGAAAAAGCTGCTGACTTCATTAACGGCCTGCGCGTGTTGAGTCGATTGACCGAACGCACTGTGCATGTGTGTAAAGCAGCCGGTGCCAATGTGCCGTCTGCAAGTGCGACCAATATTGTCGTGCACGAATTCAACGGCCCGCATCCGTCCGGTTTGAGCGGCACGCATATCCACTTTATCGAACCTGTCGGCGCGAACAAAACGGTTTGGACAATCAACTACCAAGACGTGATTGCTATCGGCCAATTGTTTACCACAGGCCGTCTGAACACCGAACGTGTGGTCGCTCTGGGGGGCTCCCAAGTCAACAAACCGCGTCTGTTGCGTACCGTTTTAGGTGCCAACCTTTCCCAGTTCACCGCCGGTGAATTGGTGAATGCTGACAATCGCGTGATTTCCGGTTCGGTCTTAAATGGCAGCATCGCCACCGGTCCGCACGACTATCTCGGTCGCTACCACAACCAAGTGTCGGTTTTGGAAGAAGGCCGCCACAAAGAATTTTTCGGCTGGATTGCGCCGCAATCTGAGAAATACACCATTACCCGCACCACACTCGGTCATTTTCTCAAAAGCAAACTCTTCAAGTTCAATACTGCCGTCAATGGTGGTGACCGTGCCATGGTACCGATCGGCACTTATGAACGCATTATGCCGCTTGACATCCTACCTACCTTACTCTTGCGTGACTTGATTGTCGGCGATACCGACAGTGCGCAAGCCTTGGGCTGTCTGGAATTGGACGAAGAAGATTTAGCATTGTGCAGTTTCGTTTGCCCGGGCAAATACGAATACGGCCCGCTGTTACGCAAAGTGCTGGATACTATTGAGAAGGAAGGCTGATTATGGGCTTGAAACATTTTTTAGAAAAAATCGAACTGCACTTCCTGCCGGGCGGCAAACACGAAAAGTGGTATGCGCTCTATGAAGCGGCGGCAACGATTTTCTATACGCAAGGTGCGGTAACGCGTAAGGCGGCACATGTCCGCGATGCGCTCGATTCGAAGCGTATGATGATCATGGTTTGGCTGGCACTGTTTCCCGCCATGTTCTACGGTATGTACAACGTCGGTGCACAAGCATTCAGCGTGTTAACACCTGAATTGCTGCAACAAAGCATCGCCAATGATTGGCACTATGCTTTAGCCAATACCTTGGACATTAATATGGCTGCCGATGCGGGTTGGTTGAGTAAAATGCTCTTCGGTGCGATTTTCTTTGTGCCGATTTACGCCACCGTATTTGTTGTCGGCGGGTTTTGGGAAGTTTTGTTCGCTATGGTGCGCAAACATGAAATCAACGAAGGCTTCTTCGTAACTTCAATTCTGTTTGCCTTAATTGTTCCTCCAACCCTGCCATTATGGCAGGCTGCTTTGGGTATTACCTTCGGCGTGGTGGTAGCGAAAGAAGTGTTCGGCGGTACCGGTAAAAACTTTATGAACCCTGCGCTGGCAGGCCGTGCATTCTTATTCTTTGCTTATCCTGCCGACATCAGCGGCGAGAAAGTATGGACGGCCGTCGACGGTTATTCCGGCGCAACTGCTTTGGCACAATGGGCTTCAGACGGTATAGCCGGTTTGAAAAATGTTGCCACCGGACAACCGATTACTTGGATGGATGCCTTTATCGGCAATATTCCGGGTTCGGTCGGCGAAGTATCGACCATTGCCCTGATTACCGGCGGCTTGTTTATCGTGTTCGCCCGTATTTCTTCTTGGCGTATTATTGCCGGCGTGATAGTCGGTATGATTGCCGCCTCATTGCTGTTTAACGCCATCGGATCTGACACCAATGCCATGTTTGCCATGCCTTGGTACTGGCATTTGGTGTTGGGCGGCTTTGCCATCGGTATGCTGTTTATGGCGACCGACCCTGTTTCCGCTTCATTTACCAATACCGGCAAATGGTGGTACGGCGCATTAATCGGCATGATGGCCGTGTTAATCCGCGTGGTTAATCCCGCCTATCCGGAAGGCATGATGTTGGCGATTCTGTTTGCCAACCTGTTTGCTCCGATTTTCGACTATATCGTCGCACAAGCGAACATTAAACGCAGAAAGGCGCGCACCAATGGCTAAATTCAATAAAGACGGCTTCGGCGGCACACTGGCCGTCGTGATTGTGGTGAGCTTGGTTTGTTCTGTAGTAGTGGCCGGTTCTGCTGTCGGTCTCAAACCGATTCAGGTCGAACAAAAAGCCAAAGACAAACAAAGCTACATCTTAAGCGTAGCCGGTTTGCTCGATGCGAAAACCGACATCGCCCAAACCTATTCAGAAAGAATCGAGCCGCGTGTCGTTGATTTGGCAACCGGCCAATACGTTGACAATCCACCAGAAAGTTTCGATGCCCGTACTGCGGCCAAAGATCCGAAACAAAACAGCCTCATCAAACCCGAAGACGATTTGGCCGGCATCAAAACCCGTGCCAAACTGGCCGATGTTTATTTGGTAAAAGACGAAAACGGCAAAGTGGAACAAATCGTCCTGCCTATACACGGCAACGGTCTGTGGTCGGTAATGTACGGCTTCATTTCTGTCAAACCCGACGGGAACACGCTCAACGGCATTACCTACTACGAGCAGGGTGAAACCCCGGGCTTGGGAGGTGAAATAGCCAATCCGCTGTGGCAGCAGAAATTTGTCGGCAAGAAGCTCTACAATGAGCAAGGCAATGTTGCCATCCGTGTCGGTAAAGGCGCAGGCGCCGATCAAGAACACGGCGTAGACGGTTTGTCTGGCGCAACCCTGACCACCAAAGGCGTACAAGGTACACTCAATTACTGGTTTGGCAAAAACGGTTATAAGCCTTACTTAGCCAAACTGAAAGCAGGAGCAGAATAATGGCTGATACCAAACGTTTGAAACATTTAATGTTCTCACCCTTTGCCGACAACAACCCGATTGCACTGCAAGTATTGGGGATTTGTTCGGCACTGGCCGTTACCACCAAACTGGAAACTGCTATCGTCATGGGTGTTTCTGTGGCATTTGTAACCGGTTTTTCCAGCCTGTTTATCTCGCTGGTACGTAACTATATCCCCAACAGCATCCGCATTATCGTGCAAATGGCGATCATCGCTTCATTGGTAACTTTGGTGGATCAAGTGTTACAGGCATATGCTTACCAACTTTCTAAACAATTGTCGGTATTTGTGGGGCTGATTATTACCAACTGTATCGTAATGGGTCGCGCGGAAGCATTTGCAATGAAAGAACCTCCGATGGAAAGCTTTGTTGACGGTTTCGGCAACGGCTTGGGCTACGGCTTGATTCTGATTATCGTTGCAAGCCTGCGCGAATTAATCGGTTCCGGCAAATTATTCGGCATGACTGTCTTCCAAACCATCCAAGATGGCGGCTGGTATCAGGCCAACGGCTTGTTCCTGCTGGCGCCAAGCGCATTCTTTATTATCGGTTTTCTGGTTTGGGCCATCCGTACTTGGAAACCTGAACAGGTGGAGAAATAATCCATGGAACATTATCTGAGCTTATTCGTCAAGTCTATATTCATTGAGAATATGGCCTTGGCCTTCTTCTTGGGCATGTGTACCTTTTTGGCCGTCTCCAAAAAGGTATCTACCGCCTTCGGATTAGGTATTGCCGTAACCGTGGTATTGACCATTGCCGTACCGGCCAACCAATTGGTTTACACTTTATTGAAAGAAGGTGCCATCATTGAAGGCGTGGATCTGACTTTTTTGAAATTCATCACCTTCATCGGTGTGATTGCCGCTTTAGTACAGATTCTCGAAATGATTTTAGACAAATTTTTCCCCGCCCTTTACAACGCGCTTGGTATTTTCCTGCCGCTGATTACCGTAAACTGCGCCATTTTCGGCGGGGTGTCATTCATGGTTCAGCGTGAATACAATTTCACCGAATCCATCGTTTACGGCTTCGGCGCAGGTTTGGGCTGGATGCTGGCGATTGTGGCATTGGCCGGTATCACCGAAAAACTGAAGTATGCCGATGTCCCTGACGGCTTGAAAGGTCTGGGTATTACCTTTATTTCAGCCGGCCTGATGGCTTTGGCGTTTATGTCGTTCTCCGGCATCCAGTTATAAGGAAGACACACAATGGAAATTATTTTAGGTATTGTGATGTTTACCGTCATCATTTTGATTTTGGCGCTGATGATTCTGTTTGCCAAATCAAAATTGGTTAACGAAGGCGACATCACCATTAAAGTAAACGGTGAAAAAGAACTGACCATGCCTGCAGGCGGCAAGCTATTAGGTGCCTTGGCCAACGAAGGCATTTTCATTCCTTCCGCTTGCGGCGGCGGAGGCTCATGCGGCCAATGCCGTGTGGTAGTCAACAGCGGCGGAGGCGACATTTTACCGACCGAGCTGTCGCATATCACCAAGCGCGAAGCCAAAGCGGGTTGCCGTTTGTCGTGCCAAGTCAACGTCAAAACCGACATGGACATCGAAGTACCGGAGGAAGTGTTCGGTGTGAAAAAATGGGAATGCACCGTTATTTCCAACGACAACAAAGCCACGTTCATTAAAGAATTGAAACTGGCCATTCCCGAAGGTGAAGAAGTCCCTTTCCGCGCCGGCGGCTACATACAAATCGATGCTCCTCCTCACACAGTAGCCTATAAAGACTACGACATTCCCGAGGAATACCACGAAGACTGGGACAAACACGATTTATGGCGCCATGTTTCCAAAGTTGACGAGTCGATTCTGCGTGCCTACTCCATGGCTTCTTATCCGGAAGAAAAAGGCATCATCATGCTGAACGTGCGTATCGCCACCCCGCCATCGCACGAACCTGATGCGCCTCCAGGTCAAATGTCTTCTTACATTTGGTCATTGAAACCTGGGGACAAAGTGACGATTTCCGGCCCATTTGGTGAGTTCTTCGCTAAAGACACTGATGCCGAAATGGTATTCATCGGCGGTGGAGCAGGTATGGCGCCTATGCGTTCACACATTTTCGACCAATTACGCCGTCTGAAATCGAAACGCAAAATCTCATTCTGGTACGGCGCACGTTCGAAACGCGAAATGTTCTACGTAGAAGACTTCGACGAACTGGCCGCAGAAAATGATAACTTCGAATGGCACGTTGCCCTTTCCGACCCACTGCCGGAAGACAACTGGGATGGTTACACAGGCTTTATCCACAATGTATTGTATGAAAACTACCTGAAAAACCACGAAGCCCCTGAAGATTGCGAATTCTACATGTGCGGCCCGCCGGTAATGAACCAAGCCGTAATCAAAATGCTCAAAGACTTGGGCGTAGAAGACGAAAACATCCTGTTGGACGATTTCGGCGGCTAACAAAAAAAGGAAGAAACCGGGGTTTCTTCCTTTTTTATTTCTATGCCGTCTGAACATTTCAGACGGCCTCATCAAAACCAGATCTTTGTTACTTCCAAACCTTATCACCAAACGAGAAAAGCGCCAACCCTACACCCATCACGACCAATCCGATTAATTTCGGCATGGTCATTTCACGCACCGCCATACCGATAAAACCGTAATGATCAATCACCGCTGCCGCCACCAATTGCCCGATGATAATCACAAACAACATGTTCGCAATACCCAATTTAGGTGCCAGCAACACACTGGTAAATACAAACACCGCACCGAGCAAACCGCCGCTTAATTTCCACCAAGGCTGATGGCTGATGATGGCCAAATACCCGAACAAATCCGTTTTTACCCATGTTATGAAAAACAATGCCACAGCGCCGACGGCAAACGAAATCAAAGTGGCTATTAAGGTTTCGCCGCCCATTGCCCGTGCCAGCTGCGTATTAATCGCTGACTGTATGGCCGAAGCCATGCCCGCTGTAAAAGCTAAACTCAAATAAACTGCCCACATATTACCGCTCCAAATATTCAAACGACCTTTTCAGCCTATTTTTCACCGCCTCTAAAACAGCCCGTTGCCGTTCATTTTACGTTACAATAAGCCATCTGAAAAATTTTGCCGCACACCCATGCCTGTTTTGAAATCCCTATCCCTGCTATTCTTCACCGCCACGCTGTTTCTGCTCTCCGCATGCGGCAAACAAGCGCAAACTGTCACCCTGCAAGGTGAAACAATGGGTACGTCTTACACCGTCAAATACCTTTCAGACGGCCTTGATCTGCCCGAACCCGAAATCATGCAGGCACAAATTGACGACTTACTTCAAGAAGTCAACCGCCAGATGTCCACCTATCAACCGGATTCGGAAATCAGCCAATTCAACCAAATACGTAATATCAACCGGCCGTTGCCGATTTCCGCCGATTTTGCCGGTGTGACCGCCGAAGCGATGAGATTAAACCAAGTTACCCAAGGTGCGTTGGATGTGACCGTCGGGCCTTTGGTGAATTTATGGGGATTCGGTCCGGATAAAGAAGTAACCTACTCGCCTACCGCTGCCGAAATCGAGCAGGCGGCGCAAGCGGTCGGCATTGATAAAATCGTGCTGGTTAACGACGGCCAATCTTCCACCCTAGCCAAAACACAAGCCGATGTTTATTTGGATTTATCCTCCATCGCCAAAGGCTTCGGCGTGGATAAAGTGGCCCAACATCTTGAAAAGTCAGGTATTCGCAACTATTTGGTTGAAATAGGCGGCGAATTATACGGCAAAGGCAACAATGCTTCCGGCGAAACATGGCGCGTGGGCATTGAGCAGCCGAACATAGTGCAAGGCAGCGGCACGCAGATTATTGTGCCGCTGGATAACCAATCTTTGGCCACTTCGGGCGATTACCGCAATTTCCATTTGGATGACAACGGCAACCGCCTCTCCCATATCATCAATCCGCAAACGCGTGCGCCGATTCGCCACAAGCTCGCGTCCGTCAGCGTGATTGCCGATAACACTGCCACTGCCGACGGCCTTTCTACTGGCTTATTCGTCTTGGGCGAAGAAAAAGCCTTGGCACTTGCCGAACAATACGGTTGGGCGGTATTCTTAATCATCTACGACGGCAACGGCTACAAAACCGAGATGTCAAGTGCATTCAAAAAATTAGTCAATTAATTTAACCTTGGAACCCACATCATGAAGACCCTCTTTTTAACATTCGGCATTTTCCTGCTCGTGATTTTAGGCATGGCCGTCGGCTATATTTTTTCCAAACGCTCGATTAAAGGCAGCTGCGGCGGGATTTCCGCTTTGGGCATGGAAAAAATGTGCGATTGCGACACACCTTGCGGTACGCTGCAAAAGAAATTGGATGCCGAAAAAGCAGCCGGCGGAAGTAAAGGTATTGTGATTGATCAATAGGGCGTATCCTCATTTCATCATGCAGCAACTTTTTGGCATAAACCCCGTCTGCCACATTGAAAATGCACGCAAAGTGTCCAATCTTGCTGCCCTGGCTGGTTATTACCGACGCAGCGTGTAAAGAGTATTGTCTTGTATACGCGCTTTTCTGTCCGAAACTCGGCGACGCAAAAAAATGGGTTCACTCACTAATCCTCATTCCATTAACTATATAACAAAGGCCGTCTGAAACCTGTTCAAGCAATCTTGCTTATCAGATTTCAGACGGCCTTTGACGTATTTGAGTGTTTATAACACCACGGTCGGATATGAGCCGATGACTTTCACAAACGACGCGCGCGCACTCAATAATTGCAGGGCTTTTTGCACACGTTCATCGTCTTTATGACCTTCGATATCAATAAAGAACAAATATTCCCACAACGATGATTTGCTCGGACGGCTCTCAAATTTGGTCATGGAAATGCCCAAATCGGTAAGCGGCTGCAGCAAGCCCATGACCGCACCGGCGCGGTTTGGGGTGGAGATGACCAACGATGTTTTGTCACTGCCTGTGCTGTTGGTATCTTGATGGCCGAGCACCAAAAAGCGCGTGGTGTTGTTCGGCTCATCTTCAATGTATTCACCGGCAATGTTCAATTGATAGATTTCCGCAGCGGTAATGCCGGCAATAGCAGCCAACGTGCCGTCATCCGATTCGGCCACAATACGCGCGGCTTCGGCATTGCTGGATACCGGAATGCGCTCGGCATTGGGCAGGTTGCGGCCCAACCAGTCGTTGCATTGTGCCAAAGCTTGCGCATGCGCAAATACTTTGGTCACACCATTAATTTCGTAGCTGTTTTTACGCAGCAAATTGTGGTGAATGCGCACCACCACTTCGCCACAGGCTTTGAGTGCGGATATGGACAGCAAATCCAGCGTGCGGCCAATCGAACCCTCGGTCGAATTTTCCACCGGCGCCACCAAATAATCGGCTTGGCGCGTTTCCACCATTTTGAAACAATCATCAACCATGGTGCAGGCTTGGGTATAAGCCGCGTGGCCGAAATGCTTGATGGCGGCCTGCTGGGTAAACGTGCCTTGCGGGCCTAAATAAGCAATGGTTAGCGGACGTTCCACTGCCAGACATTCGCTCATGATTTCGCGGAACAATCGGGCAACGGATTCATTGGGCAGCGGCCCTTGGTTCAATGCCTGAATACGGCGCAACACAGTGGCTTCACGCTCTGGTCGGTATACCGTACCAGTACCTTTGAGTTCGCCGATGGCGTGGGCGTGTCCAGCGCGTTCGTTTAACAGGCGCAATACGGCGGCATCGATTTCGTCAATCGCATCGCGATGAGGTTTTAATTGCTCGTCAATCGACATGATGTTTCTCTTGCATAAATTCCTGAATTTAGCGATTTTAGCATTAAACAGGCCGTCTGAAAGAGATTCAGACGGCCTGATAATAGAAATTAAAGCATTAAAGCCCAATGATTGCGCCGAAACAGTATTTCATTGCACCAGTAAGCCAAAATCAATATTTTTATTTAAACTCGCCGTAATTTTTGTCATTTTCAATCCATGCCTCATGCGAACACATCCACAGCAACACAATACCGCATACCGTCGCCGCGAGCATCATCAGCGGCATAATTAAGGCCGAGCCGTTGTGCAGCCAGGTCGTGAGCAGGCCCATCGTCGCGCCGATAACCGACTGACACACGCCCAACACCGCATTGGCGCTGCCGCTTTCTTTCTTAAAATAATTCATGAAGCACGCCTGCGTATTGGCGCTGACCAAGCCCTGAGTACCGACGGAAAGCATCACACACGCCACCAATGCCCACATCGGCGGCAAGTTTGCCAACAATACCAGTAACATCATCAACAAATTGGCGGCAAACTGGATGATAATGCCCCACTGCAAAATATTCTGTGGATGAACGCCTCTTTTCAAACGCCACGCCGTCACGCGGTTAAACAAAGCCATGGTGATGATGTTCAAACCAAAAATCCATGCGTAACTATGTGGCGACACTCCATACAAGTTCATATAAACAAAAGCAGATTCGGTCAGAAACGCAAACATCGACGCAAAACTGAACGCTTGGAAAAACAGATAGCCCATCGCCCCTTTATTGCGCAACACTTGCTTGAACCGGCCGCCGACAATAGCAAAAATATTGCGGCAGATTTTGTCGGTACGTATCGGTTTCGGCAGGAAAACCGCGACCAACGCCAGCAGCAACACGCTATAAGCCGTTAAAAACCAAAAAATCGCACGCCATCCGCCCAAGTTTTGCAGCAGCGCACCGATCATCGGAGCCATCAGCGGCACAATCATCAAAATAATGCCTATAAGCGCAAACATCTGCGCGGCTTTGCGCCCGTTATAATGATCGCGCACCAACGCACCAACCACCACAACCGTCATGCCCGCACCAAATGCTTGTATGGCACGCAAGGCCAGCAATTGCTCGACATTACTGATCATCGTCAACCCTAATACGCTGATAAAATGCAACGCCAGTCCGGCCAAGGCCACCGGTTTGCGGCCTTTGATGTCGGATACCGAGCCACCGACCAATTGGCCGAATGCCGTACCAAACATAAACATACTCAGGCTTTGCTCGATTCGGTGGATATTAGAGCCCAAATTTTCGGCCATTTCAGGAATCGCCGGCAGATACGCATCAATCGAAAACGGCATAAGCGCAATCAACATTGCCATCAATACCGCCATCTGCTTTTCGCCCAAAGGCTTTTCTGCAGCAGTCATAACTTCTTTGCCCACATTCAAACAAACCGCGCCAGACGGTGGTTGGAAAACTTGGAATTATAGTCCATACCGGCCTGACTTGAAAGCATAAGGCCGTCTGAACAATTCAATCACGCTTTACCACATTCTTTCCAAGCAGCCTGATTTTATTCTTTCAGAAGGCTGTCTGAAAAACCCAACACTCACCCGAATACCGTTGCACCGCCACTCATTTCATAAGAAAATAACCGCCTATCTCTGATTTATTCCAAAGGAAAACCGCATGACCACCTTCCCTATCGCCCGCACCGGCGACGTCTCTCTCGAAATCCAAGGCAAAATGGCCAACCGCCACGGCCTGATTGCAGGTGCGACTGGTACCGGCAAAACCGTCACCCTGCGCCGTATGGCCGAAGCCTTCAGCAACCAAGGCGTACCGGTATTTTTAGTGGACGTGAAAGGCGATTTGTCGGGTATTTCCCAAGTCGGTACGGTCGGCGGCAAGGTGGGCGAGCGCATTGCCGAATTTGAACTGGGCGAAAGCTGGCTTCAAAATTTCCCGGTGCGCTTTTGGGACGTATTCGGCGAAAGCGGTATCCCCGTACGCGTAACCGTTTCCGAAATGGGACCGATGCTGCTGGCGCGTTTGATGAATTTGAACGATACCCAAGAAGGTTTGTTGAATTTGGTGTTCAAAGTCGCCGATGACCGCGGCTGGCACATTTTGGATTTGAAAGACTTGCGCAGCATGTTGAAACACGTTTCCGACAACGCCGCCGAATACCGCACCCAATACGGCAACGTATCCGCCGCCAGTATCGGCGCGATCCAACGCCAATTGCTGACCTTGGAAAACGAAGGCGCCAATGATTTCTTCGGCGAACCAGCACTGAATTTGGAAGACTGGATGCAGTCTGAAAGCAGCAAAGGCGTGATTAACATCCTAAATTCAGAAAAGCTGATGCGCTCGCCGCGTATGTATAGCGCGTTTTTACTGTGGATGCTAGCCAAATTATTTGAAATGCTGCCCGAAGTCGGCGACCCGGAAAAACCGAAATTCGTCATGTTTTTCGATGAAGCCCATTTGATGTTCGACAATGCCGCTACTGCATTATTAGAACAAGTCGAACAAGTCGTGCGCCTGATCCGCTCCAAAGGCGTGGGCGTGTATTTTGTGACACAAAACCCGCTCGATTTACCCGATACCATTCTCGGCCAACTGGGCAACCGCGTGCAGCACGCCTTACGTGCGTTCACCCCGCGCGACCAAAAAGCCGTACGCGCCGCCGCCGAAACCTTCCGCAGCAATCCCGACATCAAAGTGGCCGAAGCCATTGCCGAATTGGGTGTAGGCGAAGCCTTGGTGTCATTCTTAGATGAAAAAGGCATGCCCGCACCGGTGGAACGCGCTTATGTGTTACCACCACAATCCGCGTTGACCCCGTTATCCAAAGAAGAACGCGATGCCTTGTATCAGCGCGATGATTTGTATCAGACATACAAAGACATGATTGATAACTACTCCGCCTTTGAAGCCCTAACCGAACTCAACAACGAGCAAGCAGCAGCCAAACAAGCGGAAGAAACCGCCAAAGCACAGGCACAAGCCGAAAAAGAAGCGGCCAAAGCCCAAGCCAACCAAGACCCGGGCTTACTCGGCGGCTTTATCGGCGGTTTGACCGGCGGCCGTAAAAAGTCCGGCCAAGGCGTAGGCTACAATGTCGCCGATGCTGTCGGCAGCCAAATCAACCGCCAAGTAACCAACGCCATTTCCCGCAGCGTGATGGGGATTATTAAAAATATGCTGAAGTAAACACATCAACTCATGCAAACAGGCCGTCTGAACAAATATGGCAGAACCCTCAGATTCTGCTTACCCGTTCAGACGGACTTTTATACCGCCTGACAAATCAGACAACATTCACATTCAGTGACGCATCCACCGTTACCGTTGCATTATCAAATGAAAATTGGCTGTAACGGTAAGACTGGCTGCTGAAATAATTCTGCACACTTACCTGTCCTCCATCCTCGCCGAAAGCCTTAATTACCAGGCTGCTGCCCTCTTGCGAGAACACGGCATGTTCAAACAGCGCATCTTCAAATATTAAGGTATCGGTATGTTCGGCACGGCTGCCGTAGTCGGAAACCGTATCTTTACCATGGCCTTTGGCGAAAATATAGGTATCGGCACCATCACCGCCTTTGAGGAAATCGTTGCCTGCGCCGCCGGTCAGGATGTCTTTGCCGGCACCGCCTTCGAGCAGATCGTCTCCGGCACCGCCGTTCAATACGTCGTCACCGCCTTCCCCATACAGACGGTCATCGCCGCCTCCTCCGTTCAGCGCATCGTTACCACCGCCGCCGCTGAGATAGTCGTTGCCTTCGTTACCGTTCAGGGTGTCGTTGCCTTCGTACCCGTAAAGGGTGTCGTTGCCCAATCCGCCGTCCAATACGTCAACGGTGCTCCAGCCGTACAGGGTGTCGTTGCCGTCCGTGCCCCGGCCTGATACGGTTTCAGACGGCATATCCGCTGCGGTTAGGGTTTTGTCGTCAAAGGCAAAGTCATAATAACGGTAGGAACCGCTGCTGAAGTAGCCTTCAACGGTTGTGCTGTCTCCGCCGCCGTAGGCTTTAATCACCAAATTATTACCGTCACGGGTAAAAACGGCATGGGCATGGTTGGCACCGCTGAAGCGTAAGGTATCGGTATGTTCGGCACGGCTGCCGTAGTCGGAAACCGTATCTTTACCATGGCCTTTGGCGAAAATATAGGTATCGGCACCATCACCGCCTTTGAGGAAATCGTTGCCTGCGCCGCCGGTCAGGATGTCTTTGCCGGCACCGCCTTCGAGCAGATCGTCTCCGGCACCGCCGTTCAATACGTCGTCACCGCCATAACCATAAAGTCTGTCGTTTCGTCTCTACCTGCCAAATAATTGGCAGTTTGGTTGCCAGATAAAGTTTCATCCTTACCCGTTCCCAACTGATGACCAAGTTTGGTAAAAGCTTCGCTTCCCAATGCGGCCGCATAGTTTGAGAACGTGCCGTTTTGTGCGGCAGTTTCAACGTAACCGGCAAATAAACTATTCAGTTCTTCCGCCCCACTTTTGCCGTAAGCCAAAAACTCGCCCAAATCGACAAAGGCTTTTTCGGGGTTTTCAGAGTAAACGGCATTGAATTTGGCTTCAATACCGCTGTAATCGAGCTTGAACTCCCCGTTTTCCAAGGTCAGACCGATTTCGTTCAGATAGGGCTGCAAGCGGGTTTGGAACAGCAGGCTTTCGTAAACATTGGAGGCCAGTTTGTCATAGGTGTCCTGCACTGTATCGATAAAACGCTGCATCTGGTCGGTATTGCCCGCATACACCACGCTAGAATTTTCGCCTGAAAAGGCATCCAATACCGCAATTTTATGACGGACTGCTTGGATTTTTTCCTGATATTCGGCAGGTATTTCAGCTGCCAGCATCAATTTGGCTACTTGGCTCGGTGTCAGTGCGATGCCTTCGTTTGCCGTGCGGATCATGGCGGTAGAAAATACCGCGCCCGCACCGGCTGATGCAAACTGCGGGTCGGTTTGCGCCTATTTGCCGACCAAATCATCCAACAATGCCTGTTGCGCCGCTTTGGTTTCCGCCGCGCTGTAGGCTTTCAAAGTTTCTGCCAGGCTTTCCGATAAAGCCGCCGCTTCGCGCAAATCACGCAAACGGCCTATGCCTTGCAGATTGGCTGCCTGCATCTGTTCTTCAGTCATTTCTACCGTGTCAGTATAACGGCTGTGCAGATGGTCGGCAGCCAAAAGCAAATCGCCCATCTGTGCCGTAGAGCCGTCGGTTTTGGTGTAGCTGCCGTTTTGCGCCAAGGTACTGCCGTTGCCTAAGGATTTATTGGTGTCTTGGTAAGAAACGTTCAGCGATTGGATGCCCAGTTCGGTTAAACCAAACAGTTCACCCTCTTGGGAAACACCGTCCTGATTCAAATCTCGCCAAACTTTTAATTTGTCAAAATCAGCATCGTTTGCATCGACGATGCCGTCTGAATTGGTGTCGAACTCTGCCAATGCCGCAAAACCGTTGGCCGCATTTGTGCCGTCGGCCAACAAAGTATTGTCACCAAACAATTCATTGCCGTTGTTAATCAGGCCGTCTGAATTGCGGTCGATAACCAGCAGGCCGTCATCCGCCGAAACCCAACCCGAAGCCGTGCGGATACCGTCGCCGTCGTGGTCGAACAGCGCACCTGTATAGCCTTGTGTACCGACGGTTTTGATGCCGTCGCCGTCCAAATCAAGAACTAACTGGTCGTAGATGTGGTATTTGCCGTCGTGGTTAACTTTCTCCTGCTATTTTTTCCAATCTTCAGGAGTACACCAATGTCTATCTTCCGGCTTGACCCATTTTCTAGAGTCATTGAACGGATCATTGATAGTTTTTCCTTCTTTTACACGGTCATAAATCCATTTTTCTAAAGAATCTGATATTTCTCCTACTTTTTTTAGCTTTTTCCCAATTATGATATTCTTCCCTTCCTACATTATTATTCCATTTATCTTGTGTTAACTTGGCGCTTGGAAAAGCATGTCTGTACGCTTCATAGCTGTCGGTATGCAGCCTTGTAGTTTATTTATTTGAAAACCCACCATGGTAATTTGCTCTATCCATAGCATTTCTAGTAAATGAACTTCCACTGTAATAAGGGTAATATACCATTATTTATCTCCTATAAAAAAAGTATGTTCATATTTATTAATATTCAAAACTAATTTATCAATGTTTTTCTTATCTAATTTATAACATCTATTTTTTTGATTTCGGCTATTATAAAGATTTATTAATTTAAAACTCTTAAATGTCGAATCGTCATTATCATAAATCCATATAACCGTGCCATTTTCCTGATATTTAAAATTTTTTATCTCCTTTCCTGTTTCTTTATATATCTGTTTTCTAAAAATTAACTCAACTCAAAAGAGAACGGTTTGACACCTTACGTGCATTTTCAACGCAGCAGCCGGTTTTTTATGTCGGAAAGATGCCGCATGATGAAATGAAGACACTCCCTAATAATTGAGCCTTTTTAAAACCCTAAATTCGTACACAGTTCAAAATGGCAGCATCAAATCATGCTCAGACATGCAGACACATAGCGTTCAAGGAGTACCGTGCCGAAAAATGTGACAAGAACAGGGATTCTACAAAGGTCTCATGCTGTTATTTCGTGCGTTGGAACACCAAATCCCAAACACCGTGCCCCAAGCGTTTGCCACGGGCTTCGAATTTGGTTTCCGGGCGGTAATCCGGTGTTGCAGCGTAATCTTCAGCCGTGTTTCGCAGATTGTGGAAGCCACTTAAAACTTCAAGCATCTGCACGGCGTATTCTTCCCAGTCGGTTGCCATATGGATATAACCGCCCATTTTTAATTTCGGCAATAATTTTTCAACAAATGGGGGTTGCACCAAGCGGCGTTTGTGGTGGCGTTTTTTGTGCCACGGATCAGGAAAAAAAATATGAATGCCTGACAATGCATCGTCAGCCAGCATGTTTTCGACCACTTCTACCGCATCATGGCGCATCACACGGATATTGCCAACCTGCTCTTCTTCAATCAGCTTTAAAATATTGCCAACACCCGGGCCGTGTACGTCAATCGCCAGAAAATCCGTTTCCGGCAGGCGTTTCGCAATTTCTACGGTTGCCGTACCCATACCGAAACCGATTTCCAAAACTTTCGGGTTAACTCGGCCGAAACACTGATTCAAATCGATGGCCGAATATTGATAATCGATGCCGAAATGCGGCCACATGGTATCAATGGCCCGCTGCTGCGCCGCAGTCATATGGCCTTGACGTAACACAAAGCTGCGGATAGAACGCAAATGTTCAACAGGTATTTGGTTTTCTTCGTGATATTGGGTGAAATCTGTCATACTGGTTAAGTCATTTTAATCAAAATAAAAAGGCTGAGACCCTCCACCGAATTTGAGTGTAGCTCAAAGTGGAACAATTAAAAAATTTAATATATCAACTTGATAGATAACAATTCAGGAAGTTTGGCACGAAGCGATATGCAAAAGATGGGAGGCAAAAGACCCAAGCCGTCCGAAAGCCATATGCTTCAAACGGCTTGAAGTATGGTGCGCAATTATACCGTATTATTGCTTTTCAAACGGCCTTTCTATTTGACCTTTCACATCAATAATCCACACTTCCGCTTGCGAACCCAAGCGCATCGGAATGCCCCAGAAACCATAACCTGAAGTGACAAAGTAATGGCCTTTGCCGATGGCTTCATAGCCGTAGGCCAAACGGTTGATGGTCTGCACGATTAAATTAGCCGGCGCGACTTGGCCGTTGTGAACATGGCCGGAAACCTGAATATCGACCGGCAGTCTGGCATGCAGATTAATTTCAGACGGCCTGTGATCCAACAGCAATACCGGCAGATTGGTATTTTGACCTTGCAATAATTGCTCGGTTGACGGGCGTGATTTGTCCAGATCGTCATTGCGGCCGACCAGCAGCAGGCCGTGTTTTTCAATGGCTTCGTTCACCAATACACGGATACCAGCTTTTTCCAATTCGGCGCGGATTTCGTTTTGATGGCCGAACAAGTCATGATTGCCAAGCGTAGCATACACGCCAAGCGGCGCCTTCAGCTTGGCCAAATGCGGCTGCATGTTTTTGGCGACATACACTTTGGTGTCGTCATCCATCAAATCGCCCGGCAACAGAATCAAATCGACTTTTTCCTGCTGCATGACGGCCGCAAGTTTGTCCAATTCTTTTGCACCCACCAATAAGCCCAAATGGGTGTCGCTGGCCAAACCGATGCGCAAAGGCCGGTCTAGTTTCTTATTGATGGTAATGCTTTGATGGCGCACTACCGGCGTGTAAGCGTTGTACACCGATAAAGCAGTCAGGCAAACCAGAAACAACGGCGCGAACAAACGCAGGCTGCGCGATAAAGGCGGCTGTGCCATAAATTTGCGCAACAACAGATACAACACAAAGGTCGCCAAAGCGGCATACATGACAAACAGCAGCAACACCATCCAAAACGCGGTAATGCGGAAAATGACATGATCGACTTGCAGCAGCAACCCGACAATCAGGCTGTTGGTAATGAAATACGCCAAGCCCATCAGCCAGCGGCGGCCACGTTTGCCGATATATGGCGCCAACAGCCATTGCAACGACCGTCCCAAACCAAAGGTAAAGAGCTGCATCAATACCAAAACAATAATAAAAAATCCGAAACGCATAAAAAAACCTGTCTGCAAATAAGGCGTACATTTTAGCATAAAGCCATATCAGCAAAGACCGTCTGAACCAAGCAACTGTAAACCGTAGAAATTAGGTTATAATGATGCCCGGTTACAAACTCATTTTCGGAAGCAAAAACATGAATCCGCAAACTACCATTATCTCCGATCACGCCAAAGCGGGCGTGTTTATTGAGGCCGGCATCCGCATCGGTCAAATCGAAGCCGTTAAAACCGCCTGCCGTGACAGCGTGCAGCATCTTCACGCCTTACAAGCCAAGTTCCCACAAGCCGATTTGGGGTTAACCATTGCCTTCGGCAGCGAAGCTTGGCATATTTTCGGCCACCCGGACGAAGGCCGTGAAATCAAACCGTTTACCCCTTTGGGCAATGGCTTGGCACCGGCCACGCAGCAAGATGTATTGATTCATATCCAAGCCTTGCAACAAGATGCCGCGCTGGCTTTGGCGAAAAACGTGTTGGAAACATTCGGCGACAGCCTGACCATCGCCACCGAAGAACACGGCTACCGCCTGTATCAGGAACGCGGCTTAGACGGCTTTGTTGACGGCACGGAAAACCCGCAAGGCCAAGCCATCCGCGAAGTAGGCATTATTCCCGAAGGCCGGCCCGATGCAGGCGGCAGCTATGTGTTGTTGCAAAAATACCGCCACGATTTGAAACGCTGGGGCAAAGTTGACGTGTCCAAGCAGGAAAGCTACATCGGCCGCAGCAAAGAAGCCAATGAAGAGTTGGATAAAAGCGTACGCTTGGCCGATTCGCACCTGGGGCGCGTGGATTTGAAAGAAAACGGTGCCGGCCTGAAAATCGTGCGCCGCAGCCTGCCCTACGGCAAAATTACCGGAGAACACGGTTTGATGTTCCTCGCCTACTGCCACACGCTGCACAACATCGAAGCACAATTGTTGAGTATGTTCGGTGATGCCGACGGCAAAGTCGATTTATTGCTGAAACATATCTCTACCGCCGTTTCCGGTGCCTACTATTTCGCACCGTCGGTTGAGCGTTTGCAAAACCTTTAATCGCGCCCTTAATTACGCGCCCAGGGCGGACTGATCGTTCGTAATGAGACGGATTGTGACACAGAAAGCAGCAGATTCCAGGCGACAAGTGCAGCGGGGTCGGACACCTTGCAAGCATTTTTAACACAGAAAGGCCGTTTTATGGAAAGAATCCCGTCGTTATCAAATGGTCGGTTTGCCCCAAAGGCCGTCTGAAAGCAGATGAGTTTTCAGACGGCCTCTGTTATGATAAGCACATTCTTTCCTGATTCAGACACTTTGCAATGATGTCCCATTCCGTTGGCGCTTTTGTGCCGCTGTCAATTCCCATCCAAGGCACCAATCTGATTGAAGCCTCCGCCGGTACCGGCAAGACCTACGGTATTGCCGCCCTGTTTACCCGCCTGATTGTGTTGGAAAAAATGCCGGTGGACAAGGTATTGATGGTAACCTTTACCAAAGCCGCCACTGCCGAACTCAAAACCCGCCTGCGCGCGCGTTTGGACGACGTATTGCAAGCCTTGGAAAGCGTAGGCTATGCTGCCGAATATTCAGACGGCCTCAATGAATATTGTGAACGCGAACACCCCGGCGATGTATTTCTCAAAGGTTTGCTACAACAGGCTTTAATGCAGGAAAACCCAACCCGGCTAATTGTGCGCCTGAAAGCGGCCATCGCTGATTTCGACAACGCCTCGATTTACACCATTCACGGTTTCTGCCAACGCGTGTTACGCGATTTCGCCTTTTTGTGCCAAACGCAATTTGACGTGGAACTTGCCGACAGCAGCCGCGACCGCCTGCTTGTTCCGGCACAGGATTTTTGGCGTGAGCGCGTGAGCAATGATCCGCTGTCGGCCAAACTCGTTTTCAATCATCAATACACGCCGCAAAACATGCTGGCCGAAATTCAAAGTTTTACCAGCCGCCCGTATTTGCGTTTCAGACGGCCTGAAGCCGGCTTGGCAGCCGCCCAAGCAGATTTACACACATTATGGGATAAAGTCCGAGGCCGTCTGAACCACATCGAAACGGTATTTTGGCAAGCCTTTGATACCGTATTGAGCGGAACCTATTTCAAAAAACCTTCTTATCAAAAACTTTTTGCCCAACTGAACCATGCTTCGCAACGCGGTATTTTGCCGGCATTAGATAAAAGCTCACTGACACAACTGAATAATCTGCACCATGAAGTTTTACCTGAAAAACTCCTCAAAAATAAAATATTAAACAATGAATCTGCCGCCGAATTGCATTATTTGGGCTTAGTGGCCGAAAAATACATTCAAGTCAAGGATGAAGAGGAAAGCGCGCTCACCCTGCTGAAACTCGACCTGATAGATTATATCAACCAAGCTTTAACCGAACAGAAAAAATCCCGCCGCGAACGCACCTTTGACGATTTACTGCTGGATGTTTTCAACGCACTGCAACCCGCCAACCCGCACGCCCAAGCCTTGGCCGAAACAGTAGCGGCCACTTGGCAGGTTGCCCTGATTGACGAATTTCAAGACACCGATCCGCTGCAATATCAGATTTTCAGCCAAATTTTTATTCGCCGAAACCAGCCTTTGTTTTTGGTCGGCGACCCGAAACAAGCAATTTACAGTTTCCGCGGTGCCGACATTTATGCCTATCTGCAAGCTGCGGAAGACGCACAACATCATTACACGCTGGCGACCAATTTCCGCAGCCATGCCAAGCTGGTTAACGGCATCGGTGCGCTGTTCCAATGTAAAAGCCGCCCGTTTGTGTTAGAAAACATCGATTACAATCCGGTGTGTGCAGCGCGCGAAGAAAGCCGTTTGGCGCCACCTCGCCCCGCCATTCAAGTGCGCTGGCTGCACGGTAATGAAACCGAGCCGCCAAATAAAGATGCCTTGCGCAAACGTGCCGCCGAATATTGCGCCGATGAAATCGCTTTTGCCTTAAATGAAGCTGCGGAAGGCCGTCTGAATTTCAAAGGGCGGCCGCTCGAATCGGGCGATATTGCCGTGCTGGTGCGCACCCACAACGAAGGCAGCATGATTGCGCATGCCTTGAAATCTCGACGTATCCAAAGCGTTTTACTGCATCACGAATCCGTATTTTCCTCGCCTGAAGCGCAAGGATTGGCGGCTTTATTGGATTTCTGGCTCAATCCGCGCCGCACCGAATCGCTGCGTTTTGCCTTAAGCAGCGTATTGTTCGGCTACGATGCCGAAGCACTCTACGCGCTCAATCAAAACGAAGCCCGGCTTTTGTCCTGGATTGACTCCGCCGAAAACGCCGCCCGCCAATGGCAGCAAAAAGGCATTTACGCGGCGATGCAACACTTTTCCGCCGAACACGGCATCGAAACACGCCTGCTTTCAGACGGCAACGGCCGCAGTTTGACCAATTACCATCAATTGCTTGAGCGTTTATCGGAAGAAAACGAACAAAGCCACAGCCCTTCTACGCTGCATCAATGGCTGCTCAAGCAAATCAACCTGGCCGAAAACGGCAGTATCGGCGACAGCAATGTTTTACGCTTAGAAAGCGATGAAGCCTTGGTCAAAATCGTCACCATGCATGCAGCTAAGGGTTTGCAGTATCCGCTGGTATATTGCCCGTTTGTGTGGGATGCGCAGGACAATAAAGCGCATGACTGGCAGGTCCTCCACCGCGATGGCGGCGAAAGCGAATTACTGGCCAAACATCAGCTTGACGATGACGATCACACCCAATTGGCCGACGAAGAAATGGCCGAACGCCTGCGCCTGCTCTATGTCGCCCTTACCCGTGCCGAAGAGCAGCTCAACATTTACGCCGCTTATTGCCAAGACACCGACGACAACACCTTCGCCTACCTGCTTGAAGGCCATGCCGACAGCACGCGTGAAACCGTCAAAGCTGCTTATGCAGGTGAACGCAAAGCCGGTAAAGGTGCAGCAGAAATGGCCATGTTGAAAAACAATTGGCAGAAATTTATTACTGAACAAGCCGCCAACGAAAATACTGACTTTGCATTCACGGAAGATGCACCTCTGTCTGCCGCTTATCATTCCGGCAAACAGGCCGATGCGCAATATCAAGCTGCCGATATTCCGCCGCGCGGATTTGAATACATCCGCCACACCAGCTTTACCGGTTTGAGCCGCCACGTCAAAGCACACGACAGCGAACGCGAAGAGCTGCAACCGAGCCTGGATGCGGCAGAAAGCAACATCAGCCCGTCTGAAAACTTTATCGGAGAAAACGATGACAATGAATTGAGCATTCATCATTTCCCGCGCGGCACCCATGCCGGTTTGTGCCTGCACGAAATACTGGAAAACCTCGATTTCCAAAGCCCTGCCGCCGAGCAAAGCGTACAGGTTTCAGAAACCCTGACCCGATATGGTTTTGAAGAGAAATGGCTGCCTGCCGTCATCACGCTGCTGGATTGCTGCCGCGAAACACCGGTTTGGGGTAAAGACACGTTGTCTGATATTTTGCCAAACGACCGTTTGCCGGAAATGGGCTTTACCCTCTATATGGAAGATTTCAACCTTGCCGCGCTGCGTGCATGGTTTGCCCAACCGCATTTGGGTTTGCCGCCCGAATGCATCGAAGCTGCAACAAGGCTGGATTTTCAAGATGTGCAGGGTTATCTCAACGGCTTCATCGACATGACCTGCATCGCTTCAGACGGCCAAGTCTGCGTGATTGACTACAAATCCAATGACTTGGGCGGCAACGAAGCAGCCTATACGCCGCAAGCCATGAACGAAGCCATGGCCGACCATCATTACTACCTGCAAGCACTGATTTATGCCATTGCCGTCGGCCGCCATTTCAAATTACGCGGACTCGTTTTGCCGCAAATCGCCGTGCGCTATTTATTTCTACGCGGCATGAACGGCACGGAAAACGGCATTTGGTCGTGGGATATTAATGCGGAAGATTTAGCGGATTGGGTGTGAGAAACAATAGCATCTAAAGAAAGTGAGTATTAATGAAACATGAGAATTTAGATTTATATCAGCTCTTCTTACAAATGGGCCGGCAAAACCGAAAATGATTTTTTGAATTTTGGTTTAAGCCAAATTCGATGGGGAAATACTGAATTAGTGGATTTAGTATGGAAGAACTTGCTGGAAAGAATCCATCATGGAGAAAATATCTTTATCCGTAATTTTGGCGGGAGTGGAAACGGCAATGAATTATTAACTGATTTTTATCAAGAAGTTTTCCCAATGTTTCGTTAAAGTTTACCCCTGCCAACAATATGAAACCGAAAAAAATTCTGAAACAAATTGTTCCCGATATGAAAATGCTGATGAATTACCAAACCTCGCATATCTTTGGACAAACCAAAAATATTTATCTTTTTAAAGCCCCATAGAATCTTATTGCTGTACCAAAATTATTCCATCCTTTTACCGGACATGAATCAAAAGGTGCTTTAACTGAAAGTTCACATTATTAATCAGAAAAAAAACTATTGAAAAAGTTAAAACCTACATCACACAATATAATGATAATGCAATTATGACAAATAAACAAAAATGATATCAATCAATACCTCACTCAACCGAAACAAGTAAATTTAAATGATCCAACTACAATTCTCCAATTCTCCGTATAAAACAAATTCAATCTGATTTCAAACCGATTGACATCAAGCAATAGGCCGTCTGAAACAAATAAGTTTCAGACGGCCTATTCATATTAAAATCTTAAGCCTTACCGTCGGCTTTCAACAAGATTTCGTACAGGCGGTCTTTCAATGCCAATTTTTCTTTTTTCAATTCTTCAATGTCGTCAGAACCAGCAGTAACCGGATTATTCACCAAACCGGTGATTTTGTCGTCCAATTCATTGTGCTTTTCAAACAAGCGGGCAAAGTGTGCGTCTCCTTGTTTTAATTTAGAAATTAATTCGCGATATTCTGGGAACATATCAGTTTTCCTCTCTTTTCAAATCAAAGTAAAAATAACACGGTGAAACATGTGCTATGTTGTCGTTTCCCATTTCCATTATAACAAAGGAAACATTTTTAGCCAGCTTTTTCCCGTTGCAAGCTGCGTTAAATCAAACATCACCCAAACATCTTTTTGCCAAGGATTTACCCTACCCCTAGACATAGCAAAAACACCGCCTTACAATCATTAAAACAAACACCCGCAAGGATTAAAACATGAATCATGCCATTGAAACCATGAAAAACCACCGCGCATTCCGCCATTTCAAAACCAGCATCGCCATACCTAAAGAAGAGATGCAAACCATCATCGATTGCGCGCGTCAAGCGGCCTCGTGGATGAACGGCCAACACTACACCATCATCAACATTACCAATGATGAACTGCGCGGCCAAATCGCCGCACTGCAGCCGGCTAACCCGCAAATCGCCACATGCAGCACGTTTTTGATTTTTATCGCCGATTTACACCGCAGTGAATTGTGTTCCCAAGCCTATGACGGCACTTTCATCGCCGCCACACATTCCGATAACCTGATTACCGCCGTCACCGATGCGTCGCTGGCCGCGCAAAACGCCGTTGTCGCCGCTGAAAGCTTGGGCTACGGCACCTGCTACATCGGCGGTATCCGCATGATTGCCGCGCAAATCATCGGATTATTGAATTTACCGAAAAACACCTTCCCGTTGTTCGGACTGTGTATCGGCACGCCCGATATTGAAATGCGTGTCAAACCGCGTTTGCCGGAACACACCGTTTACGCCGAAAACCGTTATCCCGACGACCAAACGCTTTCAGACGGCCTTGCAGCCTATGAGCAAACCATGACCGAATTCGGCGAAGCGCGCGAAAAACTGCCTTACCGCGAAAAGTTCGCCCGCTATTACAGTATCACCGAGCAGAAGAACGAACCTCTAATTTTCGAGCAAGGCTGGCTGTTTGGCGGCCGACATGACTAAAATCCGAGCTGTTTTCGGTGCAGCAGGCCAATTCGTGCTGTTCGCCGGCAGACCTTACTGGATGCCGGTCAATGATGCCGATTACGACCATGTGCCGAAACTGGGCGGCGAATTCGTCATTCACGACGAAGCCTTTTACCTGATTGACGGCAACGACGTCTCTTTCGAGCTGCCCGACAACGTCAGACTATTCAGCGAAGAAGCCCGCCGCTTGGAAGAAAAACGCCTGCAAATGCTGGCTTTGGAAGACTTGGCAAAAAATCTGCGGGCGGCGCAGGCAGAATACGGTTTGGAACAACTCATCAGCAAAATCGACTTTTACTTAAAGCAAGAAGATATGTTTGACCGCTAGCGTTCAGACGGCCTTCATAATATTTCCAAGCAGACATCAGAATTGTTGACAATCCCAGCCAATTTGATACATTGTCCAATTTACCTGCCTGCAACATTATTTTTCCTTCCCGACTATTCCACCAAAAAGGATAAGCCATGTTTTCAAGAAGCGTGACCATCGAACAATTTGACCCGGAATTGGCCGCCGCCGTCAATTTGGAAGTGCAACGCCAGCAAGACCACGTCGAGCTGATTGCCTCTGAAAATTATGTCAGCTGCGCCGTCATGGAAGCCCAAGGCTCGCAATTGACCAATAAATATGCCGAAGGTTACCCGAGCAAACGCTACTACGGAGGCTGCGAATACGTCGACGTAGCCGAGCAATTGGCCATTGACCGTGTGAAAGAATTGTTTGGCGCGGCCTATGCCAACGTACAGCCGCACTCAGGCTCGCAAGCCAATCAAGCGGTTTACACTTCGGTATTACAACCGGGCGACACCATTTTGGGCATGAGTCTGGCACACGGCGGCCACCTGACCCACGGCGCCCGCGTGAACATTTCCGGCAAACTCTACAACGCCGTAACCTATGGTTTGGACGAAAACGAAGTGTTGGATTACGCCGAAGTCGAACGCTTAGCCTTAGAACACAAACCGAAAATGATTGTGGCCGGGGCATCCGCTTACGCCTTGGAAATCGACTGGGCAAAATTCCGCGAAATTGCCGACAAAGTGGGCGCATATCTGTTTGTCGATATGGCACACTATGCCGGTTTGGTGGCTGGCGGAGAATATCCGAATCCGGTACCGTTTGCCGATTTCGTGACCACTACCACCCACAAAACCCTGCGCGGACCGCGCGGCGGTGTGATTTTATGCCGCAGCAAAGACCACACCAAAGCCCTGAATTCGGCTATTTTCCCAAGCCTGCAAGGCGGGCCTCTGATGCACGTGATTGCCGCCAAAGCCGTGGCCTTCAAAGAAGCCTTGCAGCCTGAATTCAAACTATATGCCAAGCAGGTGAAAATCAATGCTGCAGCGATGGCTGAAGAACTGGTGAAACGCGGTCTGCGCATCGTTTCCGGCCGTACCGAAAGCCACGTTTTCCTGGTTGATCTGCAACCGATGAAAATCACCGGTAAAGCCGCTGAAGCCGCTTTGGGCAATGCGCACATTACCGTCAACAAAAACGCCATCCCGAACGACCCTGAAAAACCGTTCGTGACCTCAGGCATCCGTATCGGCTCTGCCGCGCTGACCACACGAGGTTTCAACGAAGCCGATGCCCGCGTCTTGGCAAACTTGGTGGCTGATGTGCTGGCCAATCCGGAAGACGAAGCCGACTTGGCAAAAGTACGCGGACAAGTAACCGCCTTGTGCCATAAATATCCCGTTTACGGCGCATAATTTTTGCAGACGGCCTGTTGCTTTAAATTTAAAACCGTCCGAACCTTATCTTTTCTATTTCAAAGGCCGTCTGAAATCATTTTTTTTCAGACGGCCTTTCTTATTTGGTTCGATCAGAAATCATTAAGACAGTGGAATCAATAAAAATAACCGGCACGAGGCTGCTTACCGCAAAGGCGTGTCTTCATTTCATCATGCGGCATCTTTTCAGCATAAAAAACCGTCTGTTACGTTGAAAATGTGCGCAAAGTGTCCGACCTTGCCACGCCGGTTGGTTTTACCGGCACAGCGTGTCAAACCGTCCTGTTTGAGTATTGCCTTGCATACCGTGCTGTTCTGCTCGAAAACAGGCGCCACAGACAAAATAAAGATCTCCTAAAACAAACCTACGCCGTACCTGTTTTTTAGTGATTCCACTGTATTTTATACTTTCAGACAGCCTTTACATATTTACCTATAAAAATCCAGTATAATGTCGTCCAGACATACGAAACGACAACAATAAGGTAAAATAAATTGGAAGGATTACAACAACTTATACAAATGTTAATCGCATTTGTGAATTGGCTCTTGAAATTACTCGACTTTTTGTTTTAAACTGACCCCACTCATTCATGGATACAGATTTCTCCATCATGCAAAACCAAATTCGCTCAGTTGCTTATTTCTATTGGTACCACACAAACGTGCGGTACTTTTCTGCGTCTGCCTGAAACACAGAAAAATAAGCAAACGCGAACCCTGCCGCCACGTAAAATCGGGCGGCTTTTTTTGTTTCTCAAATTTCACGGTTGCCGCCCAAATGCCCAAATAAAGAAAAACGACCCCAATCAAATCCTTAAGGAGCAACCTCATGAAACCAGCCGCAAACACCCTTATCCAAGCCGCCGCTTTACACCGCTGCCACATGATTGCCGACGGCAATGCCCACCGTACAGACTTGTGCGACGGCACCTTGCCCGATGCTTCGGAAAACCTCATCAGCGAAGCCATGCTGCCGAACATCCGCACCATCGCCACCTTAATTGCCACCGAACGTCATCAGTTCGAACAAGCCAGTCCGGCAGTTTTCACCGAAGAAGCCGATTTCTTTGCCGCCCGCATTTTGGTTTTGGGCGTGCGCCGCTTTCACCTCGACATCACTCTCACCACTATGCTCAAAACTGCTAACCAACGTGCACAAGCCTTCGCATTCAAACACAAGCTGCCGTTTACCCCTGCCGATATACAAATGTCGCTCTATCCCAACCGTCCGGCCAACCTGCTCATCATCGAAACCGAATACGAAATGGAGTGCAAAGGTAATTTAATTACCAACACATTAGCCTTTGCCGCCAAGTTGCCGCACTTACCTTTGCTTTTGTAAAAAACCGCAACCCGGCTTGATAAATATTGAATTTCCCCTATATTACGACTCATAATCTGTTTGACGGATTTTGCCGAGTCATCGGCTCAGACATAAAACTATCTTTATTATGGAAGCATAAATGAAAAAAATCATTGCCTTAGCCGTATTATCGACTTTCGCTTTGGCTGCCTGCAAAGACGATACTCAGACAAAATTAGAACAACAGCAAAAACAAATCGAAGCGCTGCAACAACAATTAAACCGACAAAATAACCAGGCCGCACAAGAAGACAACACCGTTTACCAACTGGCAGAAGATGCCGTTAAAGAAACTATTCCTGCCGAAGCCTTAGCCAACAATGGCAACGGCGAGCCGGTTACCGGCACCGACGGCCAACAATATATTTATGATCAATCGACCGGCAGCTGGCTTCTTCAAAGCCTGATTGGTGCTGCCGCCGGTGCATTTATCGGTAACGCCTTAGCCAATAAATTCACCAAAGCCAATAACCAAAACAGCCCAGTTGCCCAACGCGCGCGCAGCAGCTATTACCAAAGTGCCCGCCCGAACGCGCGCACCAGTCAACAATTAAACACTCGTTCCGTTCCGGCACAAAATCGTGCTGCCACCACGCCGAACTACCGCCAAACGCAAGCCGCACCGTCCAACACGCGCCGTGCCGTACCTGTCCGTCGCGGTTTTGGCCGCCGCCGTTAATTGAATAAGGCCGTCTGAAGCTTTTCTTTCAGACGGCCTTATGCATTTTTAAAAAATATTAAGATAAAGACTTAATTAATTCAATATATTTTATTGCTATAAAGATAGTAAAAAGCATTTATTCCAAACCACGCGCCTTTTCAGTACAATAAGCCGTTTGAAATGCCAACGATTAAGGAAACATCATGAGCAACCATCACAAACTGATTATTTTAGGTTCGGGTCCTGCCGGTTACACCGCTGCTGTTTACGCCGCACGCGCCAATCTGAATCCGGTAATTATTACCGGGGTCGAACAAGGCGGCCAATTGATGACCACCACCGAAGTCGACAACTGGCCGGCCGATGCCCAAGGCGTGCAAGGCCCTGAATTGATGGCGCGTTTCCAAGCCCATGCCGAACGCTTTGGTACAGAAATGATTTTCGACCAGATCCACACCGTTGATTTGCTAAACCGTCCGTTTACCCTACAAGGCGACATGGGCGGATACACTTGTGATGCCTTGATTATCGCTACCGGAGCTTCCGCCAAATATCTGGGCTTGCCGAGCGAAGAAACCTTTGCAGGTAAAGGCGTATCCGCTTGCGCCACTTGCGACGGTTTCTTCTACCGCGGGCAAGACGTGGCCGTGGTCGGCGGCGGCAACACGGCAGTTGAAGAAGCGCTTTACTTGGCAAACATCGCCAAAACTGTTACCCTGATTCACCGCCGCGACATGTTCCGCGCCGAAAAAATCATGGTCGACAAGCTGATGAAACGTGTTGAAGAAGGTAAAATCATTCTGAAACTCAATACCAACTTAGACGAAGTATTGGGTGACGACATGGGTGTAACCGGCGCACGTTTGAAACACAATAACGGCAGCATAGAGAATATTGATGTCAAAGGCGTGTTCATCGCCATCGGCCACAAACCCAACACCGACATTTTCAAAGGTCAATTGGACATGGATGCTACCGGCTATCTGAAAACCAAAGGCGGCACTGCCGACAATATCGGCGCAACCAACATCGAAGGTGTTTGGGCGGCAGGCGACGTGAAAGACCATACCTACCGCCAAGCGATTACCAGCGCGGCTTCCGGCTGTCAAGCGGCTTTGGATGCGGAACGTTGGTTGGACAGCCAAATCCGCTAAAAACAAATTGACTGAAGCCGTCTGAACATTTCAGACGGCCTTTTAGTCTGAAGAATTGATTGTCCATAAAAAATCTACCCGTTATTTAATATAGCATCCGATTCGGCCTGTTTGCCCGTGCCGACACAATCATCATGACGCATTTCCAAGACAAAATAAGGTTATAATTGATGCCCAGCGTGTGTTTATTCCCGCCAAAAGCTCTTCCGGCGCATAAAAAAATCAACGGCTTGCGATGCCTATAGCAGGAACATAACATCAAGCCCATATTTTTTATGGAACCACATCCAATGAAAAAACTCACTACCCAAAATCTGCACACACAGCTAAGCGAAGCACTCGAAAGCAAAGAATTTGTATTGATTCTCAACGCAATCATAGATTTTTTGCGCAATGGTGGTAGAAAACAAGCATCGCAACGTTTTGATTTAATCATTGCCACGCTTAAAGAAAATCCGGATTTAGCCCGTAAATTCAGCCAACGGTTTTATATTTGGCTGGAAAAGGTACATGTTTATCCTGCACTTATTAAACTCGGCTTATTTTCACGCGGCAGCTTTATCCGTGAAATCAGCAGCCGCATTTATGAACGCTTCAGCCCGTCTTTCAAAGATTTCAATAATTTACTGGAAGTTTTTCTCTACCTTTTTCACACCCCAAACGATGAAAAATGGCTGCAAACCTTGAATTTGCGCCAATGGCTGGCTTTATATGAGCTGATTGAAGAACATGCCGATCCGACTTTGCTGCAAGTCGTCCAGCGCAAACTGACTGATTCGCTGTTACGCTCGATGGAAATGCTCTCCCTTTGGATTGCTTCCGAAGCCATTGAGCCGGAATTGGTGCGAATTGCGCCGCGCTTGTTGTATTCCGACTCACCTTTTGTCGCCCTGCAACGCGAAATGACCAAGTTGATTGAGCATTACCGCCTTGAAACCACGCCTTACGATACGGCGCATTTGGAAGTGATGTTGGACCAATGCCTCACACAGATGGAATACTTAGCCCGCCGCGGCACCGGTGCAGGCTCGGGTTCGTCAGTAAAAGTGGCACATCTGTTAGAACGTTTGCAACAAACCTTAGGCCGTCTGAAACTCTTAACCCATATCCAAACCCAACCGCAACAGCGTATGCGCCTGACCATTGTGTTGATGAATAACCTGATCAATGCCGCAGTCGGACAATACAGCACACGCGAACTGCGCCGCAGCAGCATCCGCATGTTGGCACGCAGTATCACCGAAAATACCAGCAACCACGGTGAACACTACATCACGCGCAACCGCAAGGAATACATGAACATGTTCTATTCTGCAGCCGGCGGCGGTGTGATTATCGCCCTGATGGCACTGAACAAAATCCATATCGGCACACTGGGTTACAGCGAATTTGTGACTTCCATGTTGTCCGGCTTGAATTACGGCATAGGCTTCATGATTATCCATATGCTGCATTTCACCGTTGCCACCAAACAGCCCGCGATGACGGCTGCGCGTTTTGCCGAAAAAGTCGATTTAAACGAACGCGGTCGCGCAGTCGACAACAAACTTGCCAAGCTTTTGATTGACGTATGCCGTTCGCAAAGTGTTGCCGTATTTGGCAACGTAGTGGTGGCGATTTTATTGGCCGGGGTGATTTCGGCCGCCTTTATCAGCAGCAACCAACAGCCTTTACTGAGCGCGCAAAGCGTAGCCTATCAATTGAAATCGATTGATATTTTTTCCCAACCGACGCTGTGGTATGCCGCCATTGCTGGTGTTTGGCTGTTCTGCTCGGGGATTATCGCCGGTTTCTTCGATAACCGCGCCGACTATCTCGATTTACGTAACCGCTTAACTGTCAATCCTTTTTTACGCAAAATCATGCCGGCTGCTTTGCGCACGGGTTTTGCTGAATACATGCACAACCATTACGGCTCGCTGATGAGCAATTTTATTTTCGGTATGCTCTTGGGCATGACCGGCTTTTTCGGCCATCTCTTCAATCTTCCGCTCGACATCCGCCATGTGGCCTTCTCTTCTGCCAATTTAGGCTACGCAGCCGTTAGCGGCAGCATTGGTGCGGCAGCATTCATCTACGGCATGATTGGCGTATTGGCCATCGGCACAGTCAACCTTTTAGTCAGTTTTGTTTTAGCTTTATACGTTGCCCTACGTTCACGCGGCACGAAAATTGGCAGCATGTCGAATTTGATTAAAAACGTGTTGGCACAAGTCAGAACCAATCCGCTGCAATTGGTGTATCCGGTGCAAATGCCAAATAACGGTAAAGACAACGGCGATCACAAACCTAGCTAATACCTTCAAATGACAGAAAATCAAAAGCAGGATTCTATAATAGAATCCTGCTTCTTTTGTTTTCAGACGGCCTTACCTGTAACAGCCGCGTTGTTTACACAACAGATTGGTGTAAGCCGCCGCCGACTTTTGCACTTTGTTGCAGTAGCTTTTGCACTCTAGGCTTTGCGAAAGTTTCGCCAGCTTTTGCACTATATCGGATGATGAGAAATAAGAAAAGCGACGCTACCGTCGCTT